>JBKBRD010000011.1:0-26128 GCA_046292405.1 Allobosea sp.
ATAGATGTGCTTCAGCTCGGTGAAATCGGCGAGGCCGTCGAAGCCGTGCAGGCGACCAAGCCCACTCTGGCGATAGCCGCCGGTCTCGGCCTCCGCGAACAGCCTGTTGTGGTCGTTGATCCAGACCGTGCCGTTCCGCAGCGCCCGCGCGATACGCATGGCCCGGCCGACATCATGCGTCCAGACGCTGGCCGAAAGTCCGAAGACGGTGTCGTTGGTCCTCGCGACGGCCTCCGCCTCGCTCTCGAACCGCTCGAGCACGACGAATGGACCGAAAATCTCCTCCTGCGTGAAGAACGCCCTAGTGTCGGCATGGGCAACGATCGAAGGAGTCAGGAAGGCGCCGCCGGACAGCGCGCCATTGGGCGCCGACCCGCGCAGGACGACCTCGTCGGCGAGATCAAAGGCCTCCTCGATGCGCGCGTGGATGCGGTCACGCGTGGCATGGTCGATCAGCGGCCCGAGATGGGTTGTCGGATCGAGGCCGGGCCCGACCCTGAGCGCCGACAGCGCACCCGCCAGCGCCACCTTCATCTCGTCGTAGCGCGAGGCCTGGACGAGGATCCGCCGCGCCGCCGTGCATTGCTGGCCCGAAATGATGGTCGCGGCAGCCGCGAGCTGCGGCGCGATGCGCGCAACATCGACATCCTCGAAGACGACGCAGCAGGATTTGCCGCCGAGTTCGAGCGAGAGCTTTTTCATGGTCGGCGCCGCGGCCGCCATGATCGCCCTGCCGGTCTGCGTCGAGCCGGTGAAGCTCAGCACCTCTACATCGGCAGAAAGCGTCAGTTCCTGCGCTGCGGCGTGGCCCGTTTCGCCGACCATGTTGCAGGCCCCGGCCGGCAGCCCACATTGCGCCAGTTCCTGCAGGAACGCGGCGGTGAACAGCGTCGTCTGCGGTGCCGGCTTGACGATAGCGGTGCAGCCGGCCGCGAGCGCCGGCGCAAGCGCGCGCACCAGCAGGACCGCAGGCGCGTTCCAGGGCACGATGATGGCGGCAACGCCGGCGGGCTCACGAAGCATCGTCGAGAACACGCCGGGCTCGACCTCCAGCACATGTCCCGGGATATGGCGCGCGAGCCCCGCGTAATATCGGATCTCGGAGATCGCGCCGCCGATCTCCGCGCGCGACTGAGAGATCGCCTTACCGTTCTCGAGCGTCATCAGCATGGCGAAATCCTCGCGCCTTGCTTCGAGCCGGGTAGACCAGGCGAGCAGGACTTCCTGGCGCAGGCGTGGATTCTGCGACCAGGCCGGTTCGCTGAAGGCGTGTCTGGCCGCCGCGATCGCTTCCCGCGCCTCATTGCGCCCGCCATCGGCGAAGCGTCCGACCGTCGCGCCCGTCGCGGGGTCGATGCTGTCGGCCAGCGCGCCGTCATGGGATGGGGTCCACCGCCCGGCGATCCAGTGCGTTTCGGTCTCTACCTGCATGTGTCTCTGATCCGACATGTTGCGCGTCGGGCCGGCGTGGCCCTTTCGCGTCAGAATATCGGGCTTCTGACTATCAGAGATAATAATGATGAATGATGGACGCTATCAGCTGTTCTCCTGGCTATGCAGCACGTTGGCGGCATCGGCGAGTTCACTGCCGAGCGTGTCGATGAACAGGCGCGCGGCCTCCGAGAGCGGCCTGCGCGGGTTATGCACGCAGATCAGCTGGCGGGTCACGCGCGGCGCCACGATGCGGTGCGCCCGCAGGCTGCCATCCGCCAGCCCGCGATGAACCGCAATCGCCGGCAGCACGGTGACCCAGTCGGACTGCCGCACCAACTCCTCGATCGCTGCGACGGCATCGACCTCGAGCCGGATCGAGATCGCGACGTCCTCGTCCTCGGCGATGTCATCGATGATCGTACGCAGCCCGTTATTCTTGGAGGGCAGCACCAACGGCAACCCGACAAGGTCGCGGAACAGTATGGGCGAGGGCAGGCCACGGCCGTTCGCGGCCTTGGTGACGAGTACCATCTCCTCGTGGAGAACGTCCATGAAAGGCAGATCGAGCCGCCGTCTCGTCTTGTTGACGATGGCGAAGTCGAGCATTCCGGAACGAACCTGATCGAGATGCGCGCTCGAATAGCCGTCGCAGGCCGAGACCTCGACCTCCGGATACTGACGCGCAAAGATGGCAAGCGCGCGCGCCAGCACGCTTGTCGTCACTGAGGCGACGAGCCCGACCGCGATGCGGCCGCTGATCTCTCCCGAGCGGCTGACAACCTGCTGCTTGGCGTCCGAGAGGTCCCGCAGCAGCGGCGAGAACAGCCTATAGGCGAGCTGGCCGGCCGGCGTCGGCGTCATCCCTTGGGAAGAACGTTCGAACAGCTTCTGCCCAAGCTCGTCCTCCAGCTTGGCGATCTGCATCGAAAGCGCCGGCTGGACGACGTTCATGCGGCGCGCGGCGCGCGTCGTCGAACCCTCCTCGCAGAGACTGAGGAAATAGTTGAGTTGGCGAAGGTCCATGTCCCCCGGGATCCTCCAAGGCCTATCACGATAACTGATGCTGATAACCTTGATCATCACATACTATTTGGGTGCGCGCCAGCGCGCGGCCTAGCATCAGACGTGGCGTCGCACTCCTGCGAAGCCGACCTTCGGCCAAGCGCCGTCAATCCAGATGCGAGCCGAGCCATGCCCCACCTTGCCGCCGAAGCCGGACTTGCCGATGGCCCGGCTCGTCTCTCGGGACCGGGTTTCGCCGCCAATGGTCCCGTCACCAGCCTGCGCGACTGGCTTGACCGATTGTCCGCCACGGGGCGTCTCGCGGTGATGCGGCCCGGCATCGGCCTGCGCTTCGAACTGGCGGCTGTCTCGAAGCGGCTGGACGGCGAGAAGGCGACGGTCTTTCCGGCGCCCGACGGCCACCCGGTCAGCGTGATTTCCGGCCTCGTTTCGGATCGCGGCTGGATGGCCGAGGCCATGGGCGTCGAACCGTCGCAGGTGCTGAAGCGCTTCCAGGAGGCTGCGCGCAACCCCGTTCCCTGGCGCGAGACCAGCGCCGCGCCCGCCCAGGAGGTCGTGCATCGCGAAGTCGACCTGACGACGCTGCTGCCTTCGCCGACGCATAACGAGTTCGACAGCGGCGCCTATATCACCGCCGGTCTGTTGATCAGCCGCAACCCGAAGACCGGCATACAGAATGTCGCGATCCACCGGCTGCAGGTCTCCGGCCCCGACAGGCTCGGCGCCCTGCTGCTTCCGCGCCATACGCTCGCCTATCAGCAGATGGCGGAGGACGAGGAGCAGGACCTGCCCATCGCGATCGTGGTCGGGGTCGATCCGCTGACACTGCTCGCTTCGCAGGCAATCGCGCCGCTCGATCAGGACGAGTTGGAGATCGCGGGCGCGCTGCATGGCCAGCCGCTCGACGTGGTGAAATGCATCACCAGCGAGGTCCGCGTGCCCGCGCAGGCCGAGATCGTGATCGAGGGCAGGCTGCTCGCCCGCAAGCGCGAACCGGAGGGGCCGTTCGGCGAGTTTCCGCAATATTACGGCGAACGCGGCGAGCGCCACGTCATCCAGGTCGACGCCGTCACTCATCGCCGCAACCCGCTTTTCCATACCATCGTCGGTGGCGGCCTCGAGCACCTGCTGCTCGGCGGCATCCCGCGCGAGGCGACCATCCTCGACCATCTCCAGCGCAGCTTTCCCAGCGTCGGCGACGTCCATCTCGCGCGCGGCGGCGTCTGCCGCTATCACCTCTACGTCCAGATGAAGAAGCGTTCGGAGGGCGAGGCCAAGAACGTCATCCTCGGCGCGCTCTCCGCGCACTACGACGTCAAGCACGTCGTCGTCGTCGACGAGGATGTCGATGTGCATGACCCCACCGAGGTCGAATGGGCGGTGGCGACGCGCTTCCAGGCCGATCGCGATCTCGTGGTGGTCGCCGGCAGCCAGGGCTCGAAGCTCGACCCGTCGACGCGCGACGGTGTCGGGGCCAAGATGGGACTGGACGCTACCGCGCCGCTCGACGCACCGGGGATGCGTTTCAAGCGCATCCGCGTGCCGGGCGAGGATACGGTGGAGCCGGGGCGTCTGCAGGCCGGGACGGATTGGCGCAGCGGGCGCGCCGAGTAGACCTGAACCCCCGCATGCCTGCAACCGACAGGCCCTTGCGGGGGTGGCGAGCTGGCCACTACACTATCGCCTGACGGAGAACGACCTGTAAATCAGGCTTGGCGAGGAAACGGCATGTCGGATGCCTTGCGCATCGCGCACGGAGCCTTCGGACGGGTGGCGCTGCTGGACATGGACCGAAGCCTGGTCCGGCACGCGCACCCCCATTGCCATGTCCTGCTCAAGGTCGATGGCGACGACACCCAGTTCCTCGTCGGCGACCATGTCGCGCCGCTGACGGACGATCTCGCCGTGCTGGTCAACGCCTGGGAGCCGCACGCCTACATCCATGATCCCAGGCGCAGGAACGCGCTGATCCTGGCGCTCTATATCGAGCCCGAATGGCTGCGCAGCTTCCGACCGAACTGGGCTTCCAGTGGCGCGCCGGGTTTTTTCGAGCGGTCGGCCGGCGAGGTCACCGCCCATATCCGCCAGACCGCGCTCGATCTCGCAGCCGAGATGGTGCATGAGCCCGGCGCCTCGCGCCGGCAGGAGCATCTGCTTTCGGAGCTGATGATCGCCGTGATCGAACGCTTCACCCCGTGGCGGACGGTGGGGGCGTCCCTGCGCGAAATCGCCCGCTCGAATGCGATCGATTGGCGGGTGGGGCGCGCCATCGCCCTGATGCGGACCAACCCGGCAGCCCCGCTCAGCATCGAGAAGCTGGCGAAATCGGCCGGTCTCTCGCGGGCGCATTTCTTCCGCGTCTTCGAGGAATCCACCGGCGTCACGCCGCATGTCTTCCTGAATGTGCTCAAGGTCGAACTCGCCGTCGGCGCGATCGTGGAGGGCGACGAGACCTTCGCGGTGCTGAGCGACCGGCTCGGTTTCAGCGCGCCGGCTCATTTCACCCGCTTCTTCCGCGACCATTGCAGCGTCGCGCCCAGCGAGTTCCGGCAGGTGGCGCGGCTGGGCCGATAGGAAGCGAATGGCGAAGGGCGAATGGATTTCGCCGCGCCGCCTTGCCGCGTTTTGCTCGCCCCCCATCATTTTGAGACTTTTCGGTAAGGCGCGAGACCCAGCGGGATCGCGCCCCGTCCCCTGATCGCAGAGCCTCCCGACCCAGACGTCCGTCAGAGCGCGTCATCGGGAGCATGCGTCAGGTGAAGATCGAAACCATCTCGTGGACGGGACAATCGCTGGAGCGCGTCGAGGACGCGGCCCTGCTGACCGGGCGCGGGCGGTTCATCGACGATCTCGGCGTCAGGCCCGGCACGCTCCACGCGGCGATCCTGCGCTCGCCTCATGCCCATGCCGACATCCTCTCGATCAACATCGCGGCTGCGGCCGCCATGCCGGGCGTCGCGGCGGTCATAACCGGCCGTGACCTCGCCAGGCTCACCACGCCCATGGTCGCAGGGCTCAAGGTCGCGGTCGAGAACTGGCCGATGGCGGTCGAGCGCGTGCGCTATGTCGGCGAGCCCGTCGCCATCGTCGTGGCGCAGAATCGCTACCTCGCCGAGGACGCGCTGGAAGCGGTCGAGGTCGAATACGCCCCGTTGCGCTGCGTCGTCGATCCGCTTGCGAGCCTCGAACCCGACGCGCCGGTGCTGCATGACAAGGCCGGCGGCAACATCGTCAGCGACCGTCGATTTCGCTACGGCGACCCCGAAGCCGCATTCGCCGACGCCGCGCACCGGGTCGAGGTCATGATCGCCTATCCGCGCAACACCGGCGCGCCGATGGAGACCTTCGGCGTGGTCGCCGAATACGATCCCCATGAAGACGCCTACGACATCCTCGCCAATTTCCAGGGGCCGTTCAGCATCCATGCGGTGCTGGCGCGCTGCCTAAAGGTCCCCGGAAACCGCATGCGGCTGCGCATGCCGCCCGACTCCGGCGGCAGCTTCGGCGTCAAGCAGGGCGTCGCGCCCTATGCGGTCCTGATCGGCGTCGCCGCACGCATCAGCGGCGCGCCGGTCAAATGGATCGAGGACCGCCTTGAGCATCTGGGCGCGGCGGTCGCCGCCACCAACCGAGTCACCACGCTGAAAGCGGCCGTGGCGGCGGACGGCCGCATCACCGCGCTGGACTGGGACCAAGTCGAGGATTGCGGCGCCTATCCGCGCGCGCCGGAGCCCGCCACGCTCTACCGCATGCATGGCAACATGAATGGCGCCTACGACATCGCCAACATCGCCATCCGCAATCGCGTGGTTCTGACCAACAAGGCCCCGACGGGTCTCGTGCGCGGATTCGGCGGCCCGCAGGTCTATTTCGCGCTCGAACGGCTGATGCAGCGCGTCGCGATCGAACTCGGGCTCGATCCGCTGGCGGTGATCCGGGCCAACCTGATTCCGGGCGGGTCGTTTCCCTACCGCACGGCCTCGGGTGCGCTCTACGATTCCGGCGACTATGTGAAGGCCTTCGATCTGGCTCTGGCGGAAGGCCGGCTCGCCGATCTGGAAGCCCGCCGCGACGCCGCTCGCACTGCGGGCAAGCTTTACGGCATCGGCTTTGCGGCCGCCGTCGAGCCCAGCGTCTCCAATATGGGCTACATCACCACGGTCCTGACCGCCGCAGAACGAAAGAAGGCCGGCCCGAAGAATGGCGCGCAGGCGACTGCCACCGTCACGCTCGATCCCGTCGGATCGGTCAGCGTTCATGTCGCCTCGGTGCCGCAGGGACAGGGCCACCGCACCGTTCTGACGCAGGTCGTCGCAGATGTTTTCGGCCTGCCATGTGAGGCGGTCCGCGTCGTCGCCGATCTCGACACGGGCAAGGACGCCTGGTCGATCGCCTCCGGCAACTATTCCAGCCGCTTCGCCGCCGCCGTCGCCGGGACCGCGCATCTGGCGGCGACGCGCCTGCGCGACAAGCTGGCCGCAATCGCCGCCGGCCAGCTCGGCGTCGAGCCCGCGCAGATCGGCTTTGTCGGCGGTTCGGTTTTCGCCAAGGGCGAGCCCGGCAAGACATTGCCCTTCGGCCGCGTCGCCGCGCTCTCGCACTGGTCGCCCGCTCTTTTGCCCGCAGGCGTCGATCAGGCGATCCGGGAGACCGCCTTCTGGACGCCGCCCGAGCTGTCCGCGCCGACCGACGACGACCTCGTCAACTCCTCGCTTTGCCACGGCTTCATCTTCGATATGGCCGGCGTCGAGGTCGATGTCGAAACCGGCAAGGTCCGGATCGACCGCTACGTCACCATGCACGACTGCGGCCGCGTGCTGCATCCCGGCATGGTCGAGGGCCAGATCAGGGGCGGCTTCGCGCAGGCGCTGGGCGCGACCTTTTACGAGGAACTCGCCTATGCCGATGACGGCGCATTCCTCACGGGAACCTTCGCCGACTATCTGCTGCCGACGGCGACCGAGACGCCTGATATCGAGATCCTGCACCTCGAGACGCCCTCGCCCTTCACGCCGCTCGGCGCCAAGGGCGTCGGCGAAGGCAACTGCATGTCGACGCCGGTCTGCCTCGCCAATGCGGTCGCGGACGCGCTCGGGGTCGCGGAACTTGACCTGCCGCTGACGCCGGCTCGCATCGCCGCGCTCGTCGCCGCGCCCGAGCCGGCCTTGCCCGAGTCCCATCGCGAACGCGCAACGGGGCTGGGCGCGGCCAAGCCCGGCGACCGCGCGCTGCGCGGCCAGGGACAGGCCAGCGTCGCCGCCGCGCCGGATGCGGTCTGGGCCATGTTGCTTGATGTCGACACGCTCGCTTCGATCATTCCCGGCTGCCACGGTGTCAGCAAGCTGTCGGAGACGCATTTCAAGGCAGATGTGACGCTCGGCGTCGGCCCGGTGAAGGGGCACTACAAGGCGCAGATCAGGCTGTCGGATCTCGATGCGCCGCGGGCCGCGACCCTGGCGGGCTCCGTCTCGGGGGCGCTTGGAACCGGCGGCGGCTCCGGCCGCGTGATGCTGACGCCGGCAGGCGACGGCGGCACGCTCATCGCCTACACCTACGAAGCAGCCGTCGGCGGAAAGGTCGCAGCGATCGGCGGACGCCTGCTCGACGGCGCGGCCAAGGCCATCATCGGCCAGTTCTTCGCGGCGCTGGCGCGCAGGGCGTCGCCCGCCCGGCCCGGCTTCATCGCCCGCCTGTTGCGGAGGCGGCCATGAAGCCCGCCGCCTTCGACTATGTCCGCGCCGGCGACCTCTCCGAGGCGCTCGAGGCGCTGGCACGGCACGGCGCGGACGCCCGCATCATCGCCGGCGGCCAGTCGCTGCTGCCGATGCTGAACATGCGGCTGGCGAAGCCGGCGGTGCTGATCGACATCATGGGCATCGCGGGGCTCGACCAGGTCGGGCGGGAGGGCGATCTGATCGTCGTGCCGGCCGGCGTGCGCCAGGCGGCGCTGATGAAGCGCTCCGGCCTTGCCGGCGAACAGCCGCTGCTGGCGGCGGCGCTGCCCTGGCTCGGTCACTACCAGACCCGTGCGCGTGGAACGGTCTGCGGCTCGGCGGCCCATGCCGATCCGAGCGCCGAAATCCCGCTCTGCCTCGTCGCGCTCGATGGGGAGATCCGGCTGCGTTCGCACCGCAAGCGGCGCAGCGTCAGGGCCGGCGACTTCTTCAGCGGCATGATGGTCACGGACAAGGCCGACGACGAGCTGATCGAGGCCGTCGCCTTTCCATCCGCCATAGCCGGAACCGGCTACGCCTTCCGCGAGGTCGCGCGTCGCCATGGAGACTTCGCCATCGTCGGCTGCGCGGCGGTCGTGACGGGCGACGCCATGCATATTGCGGTCGCCGGCGTCGCCGACACGCCGCAGCGCCGCAGCTTCCCGCCGCTGGAGGGATCGGCCCTGACGGATGCGCTGAACGCCTTCGCCTGGGAGCTCGACGCCCGCGACGATTTTCACGCGACCGCCCGGCTGCGCCGCGATCTGGTGCGCTCGCTTGGCCTGTCCACGATCGGGGAGGCGAAACGATGCCGCGCCTGAGCGCCGCGACGCAGCACCGCGTCGCCTTCACCTTGAACGGCAGGCCGGTCTCGCTCGACGCGCAGCCGCGCCTGCTCGCGACCGACGCGTTGCGCCACGGGCTGGGTGCGACCGGAACCCATGTCGGCTGCGAGCATGGCGTCTGCGGCGCCTGCACAATCCAGATCGACAGCCAGCCGGCGCGCGCCTGCCTGACGCTCGCCGTCCAGCTCGAGGGCAAGGACGTGACCACGGTCGAGGGTCTCGCGCCGGAGCGTGACCGGCTCTCGGTGATGCAGGCCGCTTTCCGGCGTCATCACGCGCTGCAATGCGGCTTCTGCACGGCCGGCATCCTGGTCTCGCTCGACGCCTATCTCCGCGAGGTACCCGACCCGAGCGAGCAGGAACTGCGCGAGGTTGTCGGCGGGCACCTGTGCCGCTGCACCGGCTACACGCCGATCATTAAGGCGGCGCTCGAAGCCGCGGCCTGTCTGCGGGGCGAGCCTGCGCCGCAGCCGCTGGAGCGGGAGCCCGCCGATGTTTGACCTTGGCACCAGCTTCATCGCCAGCGTGGCGCGCGACCCTGATGCGCTCGCCATCGTCGACGGCGACATCCGCCTGACCTATGCGCGATGGCTCGACCGGGTGTCTTCGCTCGTCGCCGCCTTCGACGGCATGGGTCTGAAGGCCGGCGACCACCTCGTCACCGTGCTCCAGAATCGCTGGGAAGCGGCGAGTCTGCACTGGGCCTGCCAGCTCGCGGGCCTGACGATCGTGCCGATCAACTGGCGCGCCAAGCCCGACGAGATCGATTTCGTCATCGCCGACTGCGGCGCCAGGGCGATCGCCTTCGAGCAGGTCGCGGGCCGGTCGATCGCCGGGAGCGAGCTGGCGCCGACGATCCCGCGCATCGCGGTCGGTCCCGACGCCGGCGCGGCCGAACTCACCTTCGCGGAGATGGTCGCGACGCCGGCCCATGTCGCGACGCCGCGCGCGGCAGCCGACGCCTGGTCCCTGATGCTCTACACCTCGGGCACCACGGCCAAGCCCAAGGGCGTGCCGCGTCGCCACCGGGCCGAACGCATGGCGGCGCTCGCCCATGTCGCGCAGAATCTCTACGGCCAAAGCGAGCGCACGCTCGGCGTGATGCCGCTCTATCATACGATGGGCGTGCGCTCGCTGCTGGCGATGTCGCTGATCGGCGGAGCCTTCATCTGCCTGCCACGCTTCGATGTGGCGCGGGCTCTCGAACTGATCGCGGCCGAGAAGGTCAGCAACCTCTATCTGGTGCCGACGCTCTATCACGACGTCGTCCATCACCCGGATTTCGCGCGAACCGACGTCTCCAGCGTGCGAAAGCTCGGTTTCGCCGGCGCGCCGATGACCGACGGGCTGCTCGGCAAGTTGACCGAGGCCTTCAGACCGGAACTCTTCGTCAACCATTACGGCTCGTCGGAGATCTACACCTTCACGGTCAACCAGAAGGCGGCGCTCAAGCCCGGCTGCGCCGGCAAGGCCGGCCTCAACCAGCTCATCCGGGTGGTGAAGCTCGGAGCCGCCTCGGCCCAGGACCTTGCAGCGCCGGGCGAAGAGGGCGAGATCGTCGCGCTCGCATCGAGCGACGAGGCTTTCGAGGGCTACTGGAGACGCCCCGAAGCCGACGCCAGATCGCTGCGTGACGGCTGGTACTTCACCGGCGACACTGGATATTTCGATCCGGACGGCGACCTCTTCGTCTCCGGCCGCGTCGACGACATGATCATCACCGGCGGCGAGAACGTCTCGCCGGTCGAGATCGAGAGCTGCCTGTCCCTGCATCCCGGCGTCCTGGAAGTCGCCGTCGTCGGCCTTGCCGACGAGCGCTGGGGCAAGATCGTCGTCGCGTTCGTACAGCGCTCCGGCGCGGTCACCGCCGAAGATCTTGACGCCCATTGTAAGGCGACGGGCCTCGCCAATTTCAAGCGCCCGCGACGCTTCGAATTCGTCAAGGCTATCCCTAAATCGCCCGTCGGCAAGCTGCTGCGCCGCCAGCTCGTGGCCGGCGAGTACGAGCCCGAACGGCCCGATATCGCAGCCGAATGACCACCGCATCACCCATCACGACTGAAAGGCCAGAGCCGATGAACGCCATTACTCCCATTCACCCCGCCCTGACCGAACTCGACGGATTCAGCGTCGAGATCGACGCCGCCCGCGAGCGCGCCGACATCATCCTGAACCGGCCGCCGATGAACGTCATCTCGATGCCGCAGCGCGACCAGTTGCGGAAGGTCTTCGAGGCGCTCGACGAGGACGACCGCGTTCGCGTCATCGTGCTTCGCGCAATAGGCGAGCATTTCTCCTCCGGCGGCTACATCAAGGGCTTCCTCGAGGCCTCGCCAGAGCATGTCTCGAAGCTCGCCTGGAACATCGCCGCGCCAGCGCGCTGCGCCAAGCCGGTCATCGTCGCCAATCGCGGCTACGCCTTCGGCGTCGGCTTCGAGATTTCGCTGGCCTGCGATTTCCGCATCGTCTCGGAGACCGCCCAATACGCGCTGCCCGAGCAGAAACTCGGCCAGATCCCAGGCTCGGGCGGATCGGCCCGCCTGCAGAAGATCGTTGGCATCACCCGCACCAAGGACATCGTGATGCGCTCGAAGCGCATCCCGGGTCCGCAGGCGCTGGACTGGGGCATCGCCACCGAATGCGTGCCCGATTCCGAGCTGGAGGCCGCGACCGACCGGCTGGTGGACGAGTTGCGCGGCTTCTCGCCGATGGCGCAGCGCACCGCCAAGAAGCTGCTCAACGACACCGAGGACGCCTCGCTGTCGATCGCGATCGAGCTGGAGGGGCATTGCTACAGCCGCCTCCGCCAGTCCGACGATTTCCGCGAGGGCGTCGAGGCCTTCCATGCCAAGCGCGCGCCAAAATTCGTCGGGAGCTGAGCCCATGCCGGACCTCCCCGAGATTTTCCACGAGAGCGCCTGCCGCGAGAACGCCTGCTGGAAGAACGCGTGGTCGCTCGACGATCTGGCGCGGCTGGCGCGCGGGAGCTTCATCGAACAACTCGGCGTCCGCTTCGTCGAGCTCGGGGCGGACTGGCTGACGGCTGAACTGACCATCCGTCCTGCGACGGCGCATGCGGGCGTCGCGTTGGCGCTGGCCGAAGCCATCGGCACGCTGGCGAGTCGGATGGCGGTCGAAGCGCGGACGCACGTCGTCAGCGGGCTCGACATCAAGGCCAATCATTGCAGGCCAGTGGGTGTCGGCGAGACGGTGCAGGCCACGGCGCGGCCGCTCAACCTCGGCCGCCAGACCCATGAGTGGGAAATCCGCATCCAGGTCGCCGGCGACGAGCGGCTGGTCTGCGTCGCCCGGCTGACCACGGCCATCAAGATCCGCGCGGGACAAGGCGTCCGCGCGGCAGCCTGAGCCTTCCACACCACAACAAACCATAAAAAAGAGGGAAACGACCATGAAGACCGCAATCCTTTCAGCCCTTGCCGGAAGCCTCATAGCCGTCACCGCCCTTTCGGGCGGCGCGCTCGCCCAGAGCGGCCCGATCAAGATCGGCGTCGTCACCCCGCTCTCGGGCACCTACACCCCGATCGGCCAGCAGGTCCGCTGGGGTCTCGAACTGGCCGCCAAGGAGATCAACGCGGCCGGCGGCGTCGCGGGCCGCCAGGTCGCGCTCGTCTTCGAGGACGAAGAGGCAAACCCCGCCGTCGCCGTGCAGAAGGCCGAGAAGCTGTTCCAGGTCGAGAAGGTCGATTTCCTGACCGGAACCGTGAACTCGGGCTCGACGCTCGCCGTCGCCCAGCTCGCCGAGCGCAACAATAAGCTGGCGGCGACGACGGTGTCCTTCGCCGACTCGATTACGGGCGACAAATGCTCGCCCAACATGTTCCGCGTGAACGCGCGCGCCGAGCAGCAGTCGGTGGCTCTCGCCGCATGGCTCGCCAAGGAGAAGCCCAAGGCGAAGGTCTATTATCTCGGGCCGGACTACGAGATGGGCCGCTCGACCGTCGCCGCCTTCAAAAGCAGTGCGGAGAAGACCGGCTCGGCGACCGGCGGCGAGGTCTTCGCACCGCTCGATTCCAAGGACTACACCCAGTATTTCGGCCAGATCCGCGCGACCCGCCCACAGGTGCTCTACACCTCCGTCGCCGGCAACGACACGGTGCGGCTGCTGACGCAGCTCCAGGATTTCGGTCTGCTCTCGGGCCTCACCGTGGTCGGCGCGTCCGGCACCGTGACCTCGCAGAACATCACCGCGATCGGCGCGGCGGCTGAGGGCTTCGCCACCGGCGTCGGCTATTCGCCGCAGATCGACCGCCCCGAGAACAAAAAGTTCGTCGATGCCTTCCGCGCGGCCAACAAGACCGATCCCGATCTCTACGGCGCCGACAGCTATGGCGTGCTCTTCGCCTACAAGGCGGCCGTCGAGAAGGCCGGCTCGACCGAGACCGACAAAGTCCGCGAGGCGCTGCGCGGACTGACTTGGCAGACACCGCAAGGGACCAAGACGATCCGCCCCGGCGACCACCAGGCGATGCAGCCGATGTATGTGGTGCGCGTTACCAAGGGCAAGTTCGACATCATCGACAACGTCTCCGCCGAGAACGCGATCGGCCCCGACGCCTGCACGCGCTTCTGAGCGCCGCGACCAAGTCCCCCTCTCCCTGGCGGAGAGGGGGCTCCTGCGCCGTCCCGCGGAGAGGCACCGCCATGACTCCTGTCGACTACCTACAATTCGTCCTGGCCCCGCAGGTCGTGAACGGGCTCGCGCTCGGGGTCGCGGTCGTGCTCGTGGCGCTGGGGCTGACCATCATCTTCGGCATGCTCGACGTCATCAACATGAGCCATGGCGAGTTCTACGCGATCGGGGCCTATGCAGCGCTGGCGCTGGCTGCGGCCGGCATCGGCTTCTGGTTCCTGCTCGTGCTGGTGCCGATCCTGATGATCCCGCTCGGCATGGCGGCGGAGCGCCTGCTGATCCGGCCGGTCTTCGGCAGCAAGGACCGGCACGTCACGACGCTGCTCGTGACCTTCGGCCTCGGGCTCATCGTCGAGGACGTGCTGAAGATCATCTTCGGGGCCAACACGCACCGCCCGCCGACGCCGATTTCGGGCGCAAGCGAGATCTTCGGGATCATCCTGCCCAATTACCGGCTGTTCCTGATCCTCGTGGGCGCGGCGATCGTGCTGGCCGTGGCTTATGTCGTCTACCGGACGCGGCTGGGCGCGATGGTCCGGGCGGCGGCCTTCGACCGCAACATGGCGGCTTCCCTCGGCGTGCCCGTCTCGCTGGTCTATGCCGGCACCTTCGCCTTCGGCGTCGGCCTGGCCGGCCTCGCCGGCGTCCTGCTCGCGCCGATCTATTCGGTGTTCCCGACCATGGGGCGCGACTTCATCCTGCTCGCCTTCACGGTCGTCATCGTCGGCGGCATGGGCTCGATCTGGGGCGCGGTCGTCGCAGGGCTCCTGCTGACGCAGGTTCAGGCGCTGGCGAGCCTCGTGATCTCGCCGGTCTGGACCGACCCGATCGTCTTCGGGACCATGGTCGCCTTTCTGGTTTTTCGCCCGCAGGGCCTGTTCGGGAGGCTTGGCCATGCATGACCGGCTGACGCAATCCATGCGGGCGAGCCATCTGCTCGCGCTGCTCTTCGTGCTCGCCTCTCTGGGCCTCGCTGCCATCGGCGCCGTCACCGGCGACACCTTTTACCTCCGGCTCGGCACCGAGGCGCTGATCTTCGCCGGGCTCGCGCTTTCGGTCGATCTTCTGCTGGGCTATTCCGGCGCGCTCTCGCTGGGCCAGGCGCTGTATTTCGGCATCGGCGCCTATGTCTCGGCGCTGACACTGATGAAGATCCCGTCCTTCTGGCTCGCCATGGGCGCGGCCTTCGCGGCCTCGCTGATCGCCGCCATCATCGGCGGATTGATCGCCAACCGGGTGCGCGGCGTCTATTTTGCGCTCATCACCTTCGGCCTGGCGCAGGTCTTCGCCAAGGTCGTCTACAACACCCGTGAGCTGGGCGCCTCGGACGGCATGATCGGCATTCCGGTGATCGAGATCGGGTTCGGGCCGTTTTCGGTCTCGGCTGGCAGCCCGGTCGGCTTCTTCCTCGTCGTGCTCGCCATCATCATGGTGCTCTACGCGCTGACCGCCTATCTGCTCGACACCCCTTTCGGGCGCGTACTGACGGCGCTGAAGGCCAATGAGAAGCGTGTGCCCTTCCTCGGCTACTCGGTCTGGCGCGCGCGCATGGCTGCCTACGTCCTGGCCGGGCTGATCGCGGGGCTGTCGGGCGCGCTCTACCCGATGCTGCGCGGCTTCGTCTCGCCGGAGCTGATGTTCTTCGCGACCTCGGGCAACGCCGTGATCTCGGTCATCCTCGGCGGCGTCGGCACGCTGATCGGCGCGATCTACGGCTCGGTTCTTCTGGTGATCCTGAAATCGATCATCGGGAGCTGGACGGAGCACCATCTCATCGTGATCGGTGCGCTTTTCATGGTCTGCGTGATGTTCCTGCCCAAGGGACTGATCGGTTTCGTCAGACCGCGCATCGAGGCGCTGCTGATGCGCCGGCCGCAAGCCCGGCCGGCGCTTGCCGAACCTGCGAACCTGTCGCCAGCTGTCGTCAAATCCAGGAGCGCATCGTGATGACGCCCGTCCTAGACATCCGCGATCTCGGCATCGCCTTCGGCGGCCTCAAGGCCGTCGATCAGGTCAGCTTCCAGGCGCAGCGGCACAAGATCACGACCGTGATCGGCCCCAACGGCGCCGGCAAGTCAACGCTGTTCAATCTGATCAGCGGGGCCTTGAGGCCGCATCGCGGACAGGTCATGATCGACGGCATCGACATGACCGGGGCCCCCCCCGAGCGTACCAAGGCGGCCGGCCTCTCGCGCTCCTTCCAGATCACCAGCCTGTTTCCGGACCTCACCGTCGCGGAAAATCTCAGGCTCGCCGCGCAGGTGCTGGAGCCGGCCGGTCGCGCCTTCCTGCCGATCCGCCGTTCGCAGCGCGCCATGGCCAAGACCGACCAGATGCTGGAGCGCTTCCAGCTCGCCCACAAGCGCGATGAACTGGCCGGAAACCTCTCCCATGGCGACCAGCGTCGCCTCGAGATCGCGGTGTGCCTCGCCTCCGAGCCCAAGATCCTGCTGCTCGACGAGCCGACGCAGGGGATGAGCCATGGCGACACCGCCGATACGGCCAGGCTCGTCCGCAGCCTGACGCAGGACGTCACCGTGCTCCTGATCGAGCACGATATAGGCCTTGTGATGAGCCTGTCCGACCATGTCGTCGTGATGCATCAGGGCCGCAAGCTGGCCGAGGGCCCGCCCGACATGGTGCGCGCCGATCCCGCCGTGCAGGCCGCCTATTTCGGACATCACTGACATGCTCCAGATCAACGGACTGCACAGCCATTACGGCTTGAGCCACGTCATCCAGGGGATCGATCTCAGCGCCGCGCCGGGCGAGGTCATCGGCATCTTCGGCCGCAACGGCGTCGGCAAAACGACGCTGCTGAAGACGATCGCAGGCTGGGTGACGCCCAGCCAGGGTGCGATCCGTCTCGGCGGCGAGGTGCTCGGCGGCCTGACGCCCGACCGCATCTGCCATGCCGGCGTCGGCTTCGTGCCGGAGGACCGGCGCATCTTTCCGGGGCTGACCGTCGAGGAGAACCTCTCGCTCGGGTTGCTGCAGGTGAAGGGCCGCTCCTCGCGCGACGAGAAGCGCGTGGTCGAGGGGATCTACGACCGCTTCCACAGGCTCGGCGAGCGCCGGCACCAGCTCGGCACGACCCTGTCCGGTGGCGAGCAGCAGATGCTCGCCATGGCCCGCGTCATGGTCGGCAAGCCACGCCTGGTCCTCATCGACGAGCCCAGCGAAGGCCTCGCGCCGATGATAGTCGCGGAGATCTTCGCGATCGTGCGGGAGTTGCGCGAGCAGGGCGCGATCATCCTGCTCGTCGAGCAGAACATCCACGAGGCGCTCTCGGTGGCCGACCGCTTCCATGTCGTCGAGCGCGGCCAGATCGTCTTCAGCGGCGAGGCCGAGAACGAGTTCGATCGCGAACGCCTGCTGAAGCTGATCGCCGTGTGAGCCCGATGCCGAGGCGTTTCATCCGGGGAGACTGGCTCCACTACCGGCTTTTCGGTGAGCTTGAGGTCGGAGGAACCCCGATCATCCTGCTGCATCACGGTTTCGGTCATGCCGATGGCTGGGAGAGGTTTCCTGAAGCGCTCAGGCAGGCCACGGGGCGCAGCGTGCTGACCTATTCGCGCGCCGGCTGCGGCCGCTCGGAGCCAGGCCGGGAGGCGAGGGGCGTCGATTATCTGGAGCGCGAGGCCTGCGACACGCTGCCGGCGCTGATGGCCTCGTTCGGGCTCGCTCGCGCGTGTCTCTACGGACACAGCGACGGGGCAACGATAGCCCTGATCGCGGCTGCGCGCCGGCCCGATTTGGTCGAGGCCGTCATCGCCGAGGCGCCTCATGTCATGGTCGAGCTGCGCACGCTAGAGGGGGCGCGCGCCCTGACGCAACGTTTCGAGACCGACCCTGCCTTTCGCCGCAAGCTCGCCCGCAGCCATGACGATCCGCACTGCGCTTTCCGGGCCTGGAGCGACATCTGGCTCTCGCCTTCATTCGCGAACTGGACAATCGCGCCGCTGCTGCCGGCGATCCGCGCGCCGCTCCTGCTGCTGCAGGGCGACGCCGATCCCTTCGGCAGCGAGTTGCACGTCAGGCTGGCGCATGATGCGGCGACAGGCCCGGTGACGACATATCTCCTGGCCGGCTGCGGGCATGCGCCCCACCGGGCAGAGCCCCGCATTCCCGGCTGGGTCGCGGCGCTGCTGGAGCGGCAGAAGGACCAGGCCGGCAAGCACTGGCTGGTCGAGCCCGGCGTCACCGAAGCGCTAGCGACGACGGTCAGTTGGACGTGATGCCGGCTTCCTTGATGATGCTCGACCATTTCGCGAGCTCGGCCGCGACGAAGGCCTTGAACTCGACCTGCGACGAGCTGGAGGGCTCCACCCCGATCTCGATGAGCCTCTTCTGGACTGCGGCGTCCGCCACCGCCGACCGGACCTCTTTGCTCAGCCTGTCCAGCACGGCCGCCGGCGTTCCCTTGGGTGCGGCCAGCCCGAACCAAGCATAGGATTCGTAGTTGGCGACGCCCGCCTCGGCCATGGTCGGCACGTCCGGCAGGGCCTTGCTGCGCGTCCTGGTGGTGACCGCCAGCGGCCTGACCTGACCGGCCTGCAGTTGCGCGACGACGTTGGGGATGAGCTGGAAGCTCACCGGCACGTCGCCGGAGACGAGATCCAGCGCGATCTGACTGCCCGAGCGATAGGGCACATGCACCATCTTCGTCCCGGCAACGATGTCGAAATAGGCCGCCGCCAGATGTTGCGACGAGCCCAGGCCGACCGAGGAATAGCTGATCGCGCCGGGCTGCTTCTTCACATGCGCGATGAACTCCTGCACGTTCGCCACCGGCACCTTGGCCGGGTTGACGACGAGCACGTTGACCAGCGTCGCCACCGGCGAGATCAGCTCGAAATCCTTTTCGGGGTCGTAGGGGACGCCGCCGAGCGACGGATTGATCACAAACGGGCCCGGCGCGGCGAAGATCAGCGTGTAGCCGTCCGGCTCCGCCTTGGCGACGGCCTGGGTCCCGATGTTTCCGCCCGCCCCGGCCCGGTTCTCGACGAGGACGCGCTGGCCGAGCTGTTCGCCCAGCTTGTCTGCGACGATGCGCGCGATCGTGTCGCTGGCGCTGCCGGGGCCAAAAGGCATCACGAGCTTGATAGGCCGGTCGGGGTAGCTTTGTGCCCCCGCGCCGGACGCCAGCCCGAGCCAACAGGCTCCGAGCAGTCCAATGAGAATCCGAACCGATCTTTGCGCCATCCAAACCTCCCAGGAGATGGCCAGCCTCGAGCCGCACCTTGGGCATCAGACTAGGGATGGTGACGCCGCGGCGGAAATAGGATCGGCTGATAGGCGTATCAGAGCCCGTATACAGGCCGCCTCGGCAAGGATCTCTGAATTGCGGCGAAGAACGACGGTGGTCGCGTCCGTCCGTGTGGCGGCGAGCTTCGAGTCCGCTCCTGGACAGAATTGGCGTCCTCCTGATTGCAGCGATCCGTTGCGTCTCGCTCAATTGGAAAACACGACAGGCCCTACCCTATTGGCATCGGATTTTTACAGTCCACATTCATCTAAAATACTGATAATGCTTAACTTTGGAGCAGACTACGAATCTGAGGGTCAGAGGTTCGAATCCTTTCGGGCGCGCCATTTTTCCACAGATTAGCAAACTCCTGCACATGGTGCGGCCGTCCTTGCCGGCAGGCGCCGGCACGCGCGTTGCCGCTGGTTCGGCCGACGCCCCCAGGCGATCGGCCTGCTGCGGTTCTGTGGACGCTCGGTTGAGCTGATCCGCGTTTTTTCGAAGGCGGTCGGGCTGAGACAGCCCATGATCGCGTGCCTGCGATGGCAATGCAGAACCTCTCGATCGGATCGAACAGGTCCGCCCTGGCGCTTGGGGTGGGGCGTGGGACACGGGCTCCTCGCCGTGGTTCATCGCGCATGCCGCCCCTTGGTCGACGCTTGACGGTGAACCACTGGCTTATAGAGTGACGCTGATCGAGGTTCTCCGGATTGCTCCGGAGCTAAGAGGGAATTCGGTGAGGCTGTCTGCGCCGAAGCCGAAGCTGCCCCCGCAACTGTAAGCGGCGAGCTTGCCGTCCATCGTCCACTGGCGCTGCTGGCGCTGGGAAGGCCGGACGGCACCGCACCGACCCGCGAGCCAGGAGACCTGCCCCGGTCGTCGAAGACGTCTTTCGGACGGGGTGTTCCGAAGGTGTGTTTCGGTGGCGGCCGACCGGCTCGCCATCTATCCACGCCTGTGCGCGGCTCCCTGTTCGTCATCTCGGGGAGCGATGAAACCAATGTTGACGAAGATGATCATCCGCCGCGGCGCGGAACGCCCGACATTTGCGGGCCGGGCGGTCCGCCTGGTTCGAAGCTGCGTCATGGCTGTTTTCGGCGCCGTGGTCGCCGCTACGGCTGTCGCCGCTGCGACGCAATATCCTCTGACGCTGGAGAACTGCCGCGAGCGCGTCACGTTCCCTGCGCCGCCCAAGCGCGTCGTCGCCATCGGCCAGACGCAAACCGAAATCCTCTACGCGCTCGGTCTCGGCGAGCGCGTCGTCGGCACGGCGGTCTGGTTCTCGCCGGTAGCCGAGCCCTTTCAGGCCGTCGACGCCAAGGTGAAGCGCCTGGCCGACAATGATCCGAGCTTCGAGTCGGTTCTGGCGCAGGAGCCCGATCTCGTCACCGCCATGTTCGAATGGCATGTCGGGCCCAACGGCATCGTCGCCAAGCGCGACCAGTTCGCCAAGGTCAAGGTGCCCACCTACGTCGCGCCGGCCGATTGCGTCGGCAAGGACAATTCCGGCGCCGGCGACGGCGTGCGCACCCAAATGTTCACGATGGAGCTGGTCTACCGCAACATTCGCGAGTTCGGGCAGATCTTCGATGTCTCCGAGCGGGCCGAGGCTCTGGTTGCCGCGCTCAAGGCCCGTGAAGCCAAGGCGGTCCAGGCTGTGGCCGGCCTCGAGGCTCGGGACGTCTCCATGGTGGTCTGGTTCTCCAGCAGGGACATCAAGGGCGACGCTTTCATGGCCGGCAGAACCGGCGTGCCAGCCTATATCCTGTCGAAGCTGGGCGCCCGCAACATCATCTCCACCACTGAGGAATGGCCGCTGGTCGGATGGGAGAGCATCGCCGTCGCCAACCCCGCGGTCATCGTCGCGGTGAAAATGGACCGCCGCCGCTTCCCTGCCGACGACATCGGCAAGAAGCTCGATTTCCTGAAGACCGATGCCGTCGCCAGCAAGCTCGATGCGGTCAGGAACAACCGCATCGTGGTCATGGATGTGGGCGCGACCCGGCCAGGGCTGGATACCGTCGACGGGATCGAGGCGCTCGCCAAGGCGATCGCCGAATTCGGACTCGCGCCTTGAGCCACGCGGTCCACGCGCCCAACTGGCCGGCGCGGATCGGCCTCGCTCTCGCCGCGCTGCTGGCGTTGACCTTCTCGATCGCCATGGCCGTGACGATCGGAGAAATGAGCATCCCGCTCGACACTGCGCTCAAGGCGCTCGGCAACGGGGTGTTCGATCTCAAGTTTCAGGTCAGCGCGATCCAGCAGGGCGTCATTTTCGACTATCGCCTCAGCCGGGCGCTCATGGCCGGGCTATGCGGCGGCGCGCTGGCCCTATCGGGGGCGATCCTGCAGGCGCTGCTGCGCAATCCGCTGGCGGAACCCTATATCCTCGGCATCTCCGCCGGCGCCTCGACCGGCGCTGTCGCCGTCTTGATCCTCGGCGTCAGCATTGGCGGGACGGCGCTCTCGGTCTCGGCAGGCGCTTTCATCGGCTCCTGCGCCGCGCTCGTCATCGTGGCGCTGCTCGCCTCGGGAGCGGGCGGCGCAAGCGACCGCGTCATTCTCGCGGGCGTCGCCACGTCGCAGGTCTTCAACGCCGCGACCGCAACGATCGTGACGACGCTAGCGAGTGCCGAGCAGGCGCGCGGCGTGATGTTCTGGCTGCTCGGCAATTTCGGCGGCGTGCGCTGGCCGGACCTGTGGCTGGCGGCGCCCGTCGCCTTCGTCGGCTTTGGCGTTTGCATGGTCCATGCAAAAGCCCTCGACGCCTTCGCCTTCGGCGTCGATGCCGCGGCCTCGCTCGGCGTCGCCGTGACGCGGGTCAAGGTCGTCCTCTTTGCCACCACGGCCGTCATGACGGCGGTGATGGTCTCGATCGTCGGCACGGTCGGCTTCGTCGGACTGATCATCCCCCATGCCGCCCGCTTTCTCGTCGGCTCCGGACATGCCCGGCTCCTTCCGGCCTGCCTCGTCGTCGGCGCCGTCTTCATGATCCTCGCCGATATCCTGTCGCGCGTTCTGATCCCGCAGCAGATCCTGCCGATCGGCGTCGTCACCGCCCTGTTCGGCGCTCCGGTCTTTGCGCTGATCCTTTACCGAGCGAGGCGGACGGCATGACTCTCGCGGCCCGTGATGTTCGCTGGGGCGCAGCCGGCCGGATGATCGTCGACGGGGTGACCCTGCAGGCGGCGCCTGGCCGGGTGCTCGGTCTGATCGGGCCGAACGGCTCGGGCAAGTCGAGCCTGCTGCGGCTGCTCTGCCGGCTGCGTAATGTCGCAAGCGGCGTCGTCACGCTGGATGGGCGCGACATTGCGGGCGTACCGCGGCGCGATCTCGCCCGTCGCCTCGCCTTCGTGGAGCAGCAGGCGACCACCGAGATCCAGCTCTCCGTCTGCGACGTGGTGCGCCTCGGCCGCACGCCGCATCGCGCCGCGCTGGCGTCGTGGAACGACGCCGACGAGGCAGCCGTCGACAAGGCGCTGGAGCGGGTCGGGCTGACGGATCGCCATGAGCAACCCTGGCACACGCTCTCGGGCGGCGAGCGCCAGCGGGTCCACATCGCCCGTGCGCTCGCCCAGGAGCCGAGCGAGCTTATCCTCGACGAGCCGACCAACCATCTCGACATCCAGCACCAGCTCTCGATCCTGAACCTCATTCGCCGCCTGGGCGTCACCTGCATCATGGCGCTGCACGATCTCAATCTGGCGGCGATGTTCTGCGACGAGATCGCCCTCCTGCATGAGGGGCGCCTGCAAGCGGCCGGAACCCCGAAGGAGGTGCTGACCGCGGAAGCGATCCAGCGCATCTTCGGCGTCGCGGTTTCAATCCGAGAAGGCGCCTCCGGGCGCAGGCATATCGAGTACTTGATCGAGACCGAGCGGCGGCGCTGATGAGACTCTCAGCGTCGATGGATGCGGAGCTGGATTGCCAGGGCTCGCCATGTCGACGGCGTTGGATTGCTTCCCGGATCGACCATCGCCGCCGGGAGCCTGCTCAGTAAGACTTCGGCTGCCCCAGCACTTTTTCGGCGATGAACGACAGGATCAATTGCTCGCTCACCGGGGCGATGCGGGTGACGAGAACTTCGCGCAACAGCCGCTCGACCTGGTATTCCTTGGCGTAACCCATGCCGCCATGGGTCAGAACCGCCTGCAGGCAGGCCTCGTAACCGGCGCGCGCCCCGAGAAATTTCGCGCCGTTCGCCTCGGCGCCACAGGGCTTGCCGGCGTCGTACAGCGCCGCGGCCTTCATCGTCATCAGCCAGGCGGCCTCCAGCGCCAGCCAGCGTTCGGCCAGCGGATGCTGGATCCCCTGGTTCTGGCCGATCGGCCGGCCGAAGACCGTGCGCTCGCGCGCATAGCGGGCGGCGCGGGCGAGCGCGTCCTGGCCGATCGCGATCGCCTCCACCGCAACGAGGATGCGCTCCGGGTTCAGGCTGTCGAGCATGTAGGAGAAACCTTTGCCCTCCTCGCCGATGCGGTCTCCTGCGGGGATGAAGACGTCGTCGATGAAGACCATGTTCGAATCCACAGCGGCCCGGCCGTGCTTCTCGATGCTCTTCACTTCGAATTTCGTGCGGTCGAGATCGGTGTAGAACACCGTCATGCCATCGACGGGCCGCTTCCCTTCGCTCTTGGCGGTGGTGCGCGTCAGCAACAGGATCTTGTTGGCGACCTGCGCGGTCGAGGTCCAGATCTTGCGGCCGGAGACGCGGTAGCCGCCTTCGACCTTCCTGGCGAAAGTGGTGATGCTGGTCGTGTCGAGACCGGCATTGGGTTCGGTCACGCCGAAGCAGACTTGATCCTCTCCCGAGACCAGCCGCGGCAGCCAGCGCTGCTTCTGATCGGGCGTGCCGTGGACCACGATCGGGTGCGGGCCGAACATGTTGATGTGGATCGACGACGCCGCGGCCATCGCCCCGCCGCAGCCGGCGACGGTATGCATCACCAGAGCGGCCTCGGTGACGCCCAGGCCCGCCCCGCCAAATTCCTCCGGCATGGTGACGCCGAGCCAGCCATCGCTCGCCATGGCCTGGTGAAACTCCCGCGGAAAGCGGGATTCGCGCTCGCATTGCGACCAGTATTCGTCGCCGAAGCGCTTGCAGACCGCGGCGACTCCGTCGCAGAGCGCCCTCTGGTCGTCGTTGAGCTCGATCATGCCGGAACAGGCTCCTCTCGGTCGCAAAGCGGTCATGTTGCCGCGTCGCCTCGAAGCCGACGAACGCCGCGCCACAGGGTTTCAGGACTCAGGCCCGCATCGCCTCGCGGCAGGCCTGGCCGATCGCGCGCGCCATGGCGTCGACCGCCTCCTCGGCGAGGTCGACATGGTTGTGCAGCCGCGCGAAGCCATGCGTCAGGCTGGCGGCGCGGGTCAGCTGGACGCGCACGCCCGCCTGTTCGAGCGCGCGGGCGTAAGCCTCGCCCTCGTCGCGCAGCACGTCGTATTCGGCGGTGATGACCATGGCTGGCGGCAGTCCGGCGAGATCGGCGCGCAGCGGCGCGATATCGGGATCGGTCTGGCGCGCGCTCGGCGCATAATGATCGAAGAACCAGAGCATGTCGGCGCGGCTGAGCGGCATGCCGGCACTGTGCGCGTGATAGCTCGGACGCTCGAAATCGGCATCGGCGACGGGATAGAACAGCCCCTGAATGGCGAGGTCGACCCGCCCCTTCAGCCGGCGCGCCGCGACGGTGGCGAGGTTTGCGCCGGCGCTGTCGCCCGCAATGGCGATCGCCACGCGGCGGCCGCACAGCGCCTCGGCATGGTCGGCGGCATAGAGAACCGCGTCCTCGCTGTCTTCGAGCCCGGCCGGGAACGGATATTCCGGCGCCAGGCGGTAATCGGGCAGCAGCACGGCGCAGCCGCTGCGCGCGACGATCAGCCGTGCCAGCGGCTCGAATTCATGCGGCGAACCGAGGACCCAGCCGCCGCCGTGCAGATAGACGATCAACCCTGCCGCTTCGCCCTCGGGGTTCAGCAACAAGGCATCGATCGCGCCGCTCCGCGTCGGGACTTGCAGGCGCGTGACCGAGCCGATTTCGGGGCCTTCCCCCAAGGCTGCGCGTGAGGCGGCGACGAGGACGCGACCCTGCTCGGGCGTCCCGGCCGAAACCGCGGGGCGCCCAGCCGCTGCGAGTTGCTTGAGCATGGTCTCGATGAAGGGGTGCAGCGGCATGGTCGCTCCTTCAGGGGACCAGCACGACGCGGCCGACGACCTTGCCGAGGCGCAGATCGTCGAGCGCGCTCGCAGCATCGGAGAGCGGACGCCGATCGATCGGGGTCGCCGGCATGCCGTGCTTGCGCACGAGGTCGACGAGCTCGCGCAATTCGGCCGGGCTGCCGATATAGCTGCCCTGGATCGTCAGCGCCTTCATCGGGACGAGCGGCACGGCAAGCGTCATGGCGCCGCCGAACAGACCGACGATGACCAGTCGCCCGCCCTTGTCGAGCGTCTCGACGGCGAGCGTCGCAGTCTCGCCGCTGCCGACGAGATCGAGCACGCCGAGGACGCTGCCGCCGAGCGCCTGGCGCAGCTGGGCTGCGGCGTCCTGGGCCTTGGGATCGATGGTGGCAAGCGCGCCGGCGGCCATCGCCGCCTCCCGCTTGCGCGGATCGATCTCGACCACGACGGCGCCCTTGCCGCCCAGCATCTGCAGCACGCCGAGCGCGATCAGGCCCAGCCCGCCGGCGCCGATGATCGCGATCGGCTGGCGTGCGAGCAGAGGACCGAATTTCTTCAAAGCGCTGTAGGTCGTCAGACCGGAGCAGACCAGCGGCGCTGCGGCGACCGGATCGAGATCGCCGATCTCGACGATATAGCGGGGATGCGGCGCCAGAACGTAGTCGGCATAGCCGCCGTCGCGATTAACGCCTAGGAAGCGCGGCGCCGTGCACAGATGTTCGTCGCCAGCCTCGCAGGCGGCGCATTCGCGGCAACCGATCCAGGAACAGACGATGCAGGCCGCGCCCTGAGCAACGCCGCTGGCCTCGGGACCGAGCGCCACGACCTCGCCGGCCGATTCATGGCCGAGCGTCAATGGCAGCTTGAGTCGGTCGGCGAAGGAAAGCTTGCGGTCGGCGCCGAGATCGTAATGGCCCTCCCAGAGATGCACGTCGCTATGGCAGACGCCGGCACCGGCGACCTTGACGAGAACCTCCGTGCCGGTGGGCACGGGCCGCGGCTGCTCATTGGCCGAGAGACCTTGGCCGAAGC
>JBKBRD010000012.1:0-20118 GCA_046292405.1 Allobosea sp.
GGTCCGGTCGGCTTCATGTCGTAGAAGATCCGCTGTCCCACCTTGGCCGGTCCGTTCGGATCCTTCAGCCAGGCCAGCGTCCCGCACATCGCTTCGCCGCATTTGGCGAAGCGGACCTTGGAGGCGCCGGTGTCGCGCTGCCAGACGCCGCTGACATCTTGTGCGGAGGCGGGAAGGGCGGATGAGCCGAGGAGCGCGAGGGCCGTGGCGCCGGCGGCGATGACTGTCTTGATCATGATTGAGTCCTCCGGTGACCAGCTATGCTGCATGGTTTACATGTGAACGATAGCGGATGATGCAGGCGGCTCCAAGCCGTTTTGCCGGCCTTTAATTTGGCGCGCCTTGCGGGGAGGGTGAATCCTCCGTCAACGCGTTCGATTCAAACGGTCTGACAGGCCGTTGAAAACTATCGACAATTCGCTGCGATGTCGTGAATCGAATCTTGCGTTAACCCGGCGATTACATCTCGTTGAGGGTCGATTCATCGCGATTTTTAGCGCCGCCTTCAGGGGCTGCCCACGATTCTCACCCTCATAAGCCGGGGCCTTGGACGGGTGGCCGGCGCAGACGACGAAAGGGTGGTTTGTCATGGCACGCATGGAGATGAGCGCGATCCCGGCCTCGCTGGTGATCCCGACGGAGGCCTCGGCCGAGGCCTATTACGAGCTCGGCCTGATGTATGCGGCAGGGCGGCATCAGCCGGTCGATCTGGTCGCGGCGCAGAAATGGTTCAACGTCGCCCAGGCTCGCGGCTGCAGCCGCGCCGCGGCGCACCGGCAGGAGCTGGCGCTGGAAATGACGCGCGACGAGATCGCCAAGGCGCTGAAGGAAGCCCGCGCCTTCCTGACCCGCCACTGATTTGTGCCGAGTGAGAACGCGAGATTTCAATTTCGCCCACAGCCCTCATCCTGAGGAGCTGCGCAGCAGCGTCTCGAAGGATGCTCCAGGAGGCTCCCGACGCGCGCTGGATCATCCTTCGCGACGCGCCTCCTCATGAAGGCGACGAGGCCCTGGCCGTCAGCCTTGTGGCGCGGGGAGGTGGCCGCTATAAGCGCGCCGCATTCCCCGAGACGTTTCCCAAGGATTTTCCGATGGCTGTCCAGCGTACCTTCTCCATCCTCAAGCCCGACGCGACCAAGCGCAACCTGACCGGCGCCGTCAACGCCGTCATCGAGAAGGCCGGACTGCGCATCGTCGCGCAGAAGCGCATCCAGATGACCAAGGCGCAGGCCGAGACCTTCTATGCGGTCCACAAGGAGCGCCCCTTCTTCGGCGAGCTCGTCGAGTTCATGACCTCCGGCCCCGTCGTCGTGCAGGTGCTCGAGGGCGACAACGCCATCTCCCGCTATCGCGACGTGATGGGCGCCACCAACCCGGCCAATGCGGCCGAGGGCACCATCCGCAAGCTCTTCGCCGAATCCGTCGGCGAGAACACCGTGCATGGCTCCGATGCGCCCGAGACCGCCGCGATCGAGATCGCGCAGTTCTTCGCCGGCAATGAGATCACCGGCTGAGCTGCAGGCCAGCTTCTGGCCGATCGCGGGCGGGTCGCATCATGCGGCCCGCCTTTTTCATGGCCGCCTTGCGGTCGTCTGCGCGGCCCCATGGTCGCCGACGCAGAGGCTGTGGTCGGCAAGCGTCTCGATGACCCTGCACTCGGCCACCGAGCCGTGGTCGCAGGCGCCTATCATCCGCGCCAGCTCGTCGCGCAGCCGGTGCAATTGCGCGATCCGCCGCTCCACGCCGTCGAAATGGCGCCGCGCGATGCTGTCGGCCCCGGCGCAGGAGCCCTGCGGGTCGAGCGTCATCGCCAGCAGGTCGCGGATGTCGTCGACCGAAAACCCGAGATCGCGGCCATGGCGGATGAAGCGCAGCCGCTTCAGCTGCGCATCGCCATAGCTGCGCCGGTTGCTCGCGGTGCGCGGCGGCGCCGGCATCAGCCCGATCTCTTCGTAAAATCGGATCGTCGGAACCTTGACGCCCGCGGCTTGCGAAAGCGCCCCGATCGATAGTGACGTCATCGTCGCATTCTCCGCTTGATCCTCTAGTCGCTAGAGCATGTAGGGTCCGGGCCATCCGATGAAAGGCCCGAGACATGAGCGATTCCTGCCCGCCCGCGCATCAGCATCAGCATGACCATCCCGCCGCCGACGCCAGCTGCGGTTGCGCCGGCAATCCGGTCTTCGACGGGGTCGACCCTCGCTACAAGCGCATCCTCTGGGCCGTCATCGCGCTCAATGGCGCCATGTTCGTCGTCGAGCTGGTCTCGGGCAAGCTCGCGGGCTCGCAGGCGCTGCAGGCCGACGCGCTGGATTTCCTCGGCGACACCATGACCTACGGCTTGAGCCTCGCCGTCATCGGCCTGTCTTTGCGCACCCGCTCCCTGGCGGCGATGGCCAAGGGGATCTCGCTCAGCCTGATGGGGCTCTGGGTGCTGGGTTCGACCGCCTATCAGCTGCTCGGGCCTGGGCTGCCCAAGGCCGAGATCATGGGCGTCGTCGGCTTCCTCGCTTTGGCGGCCAATCTGGCGAGCGTGCTGCTGCTGGCCCGCTACAAGGATGGCGACGCCAATGTCCGCTCCGTCTGGCTCTGCTCGCGCAACGACGCCATCGGCAACGGCGTGGTGATGCTCGCGGCGCTCGGCGTCTGGGGTTCGCAGACGGCCTGGCCCGACCTCGCCGTCGCGGCGATCATGGCCGGGCTGTTCCTGCACTCCTCCAGCCTGATCCTGCGCCAGAGCTGGCGCGAGCTGCGCTCAGGCCGCGACCTCGGCGCCCTGGCGAGCCATGGGCACGACCATTCCGGCAGCCACGCGCACGGTCACGAGCACTGACGACTCCGGCCGAGGGCGCGGGACTCCCTCCCCCTTGTGGGGAGGGGTAGGGGTGGGGGTCGTAAAGCCAGAGCTCGTTCTCGCCGTTTTGACCGCGTCGATGATGCAGCGCTTATTCCGCCACCCTATCACCAGGCGGCGCCACTCCCACCCCTATCCCCTCCCCACAAGGGGGAGGGGAAGCGCCTTGTTCGGCACGAGCATGGCTGGCCAAGGGCGCGGGACTCCCTCCCCCTTGTGGGGAGGGGTAGGGGTGGGGGTCGTAAAGCCAGCGCTCGTTCTCGCCGTTTTGAACGCGTCGGTGATGCAGCGCTTATTCCGCCACCCTATCACCAGGCAACCCGCCCTCCACCCCTTACCCCTCCCCACAAGGGGGAGGGGAAGCGCCGCCTTCGGCACGATCATGGCCGGCCAAGGGCGCGGGACTCCCTCCCCCTTGTGGGGAGGGGTAGGGGTGGGGGTCGTAAAGCCAGAGCTCGATGTCGCCGTTTTGACCGCGTCGATGATGCAGCGCTTATTCCGCCACCCGATCACCAGGCGGCGCCACCCCCACCCCTATCCCCTCCCCACAAGGGGGAGGGGAAGCGCCCTTTTTTTAGGCAGAGGAGCGAGGATGCGACCTCTCGTTGCCGCGCAGGCCTGCGACAGTCTCTAGAACCCGAGATCGAAGGCGTAGCTGGCGGAGACGCCGATGGTGAAGGAATCGCGCGAGCCGAAGGTTCTCACGATCGGCGTCCGCACCGCATCGCCCATCAGATGCTTGTATTCGATGTAGCCGGTGGTGGAGAGGCGTTCGCTCCAATTATAGGTCACCTGCGCCAGCGCGCCGACCGAATGGACGCCGGAGTTGTAGCGCTGCAGCAGTCCGCCCGTGCCGATGCCGGCCAGCGGCCCGAAATAGGTGCGCAGATAGTCGGCGCTGACCAGCGTCATGCGCGGCCCGGCGCCGATCTCCCAGGCGCTGCCGATGCGGGTGAAGGCGTCGAGCTTGACCTCGGCGACCATCGCGTCATGGGCGATGAAGCCGCGCCGCAGATCGACGCGGCCGCGCAGCCAGGAGGTCGGATAGAATTCGACGAAGCCGCCGGCCTCGAAACCGAATTTAGTGTTGCCGACCAGCGCGAGGGCCGGGTTGTCGCTGGCCCGGCGCTCCCACAGAAGGTTGCCGGAGAAGCCGATGCGCCAGCCTTGGCCGGAGAAGAAGCCGATCGAGAGCCCGTCATCCTCCGAAGACCACCAGGTGCTCTTGATGCCGCGCCCGAGCGAGATGATCGGCCTCGGCCGGAAGATATAATCGTTGGAACCGGCGTAATCGGGCTGATAACGCAGGCCTGCGCCGAGCTTCAGGTTCCAATTCTGGGCCGATTGCGGAGAGGTGAGGGTGCTGTAATCGCTGGACTGCGCGGCGGCGCGCTCCACGGGCGGCAACAGCAAGCAGGCCAGCAGCCCGGCGACGAACGCAACGCAACGCATCGAAACAACTCCAGCGCGACAGCGCCTTCCAACCATGGGTCGCATGCAATCTGACTCGTTAGTGTTAATCGCGCGTTGATGCCGGGAGAAAACCGACTCACGCAGGCGTCGGGAGCGAAGGTGACGCCCATGCACGTTAGACGAGCCGGCCCTCCCGCAGAACCGCATTCCCAATCACGGTTTCGTCGGCTACCAGTTGGATATGACAGATCTGCCACGCGTTGCGCATCTCCCCTCCGTCTGCCCTCATGATTGCCCTTCGGCCTGTTCGCTCGAGGTCGAGGTCATCGACGGGCGCAGCATCGGCCGCGTTCGCGGCTCGAAGCGCCAGAGCTACACCGATGGCGTGATCTGCGCGAAGGTCGCGCGCTATTCCGAGCGCATCAACCATCCCGATCGCGTTCTCCATCCGCTGCGCCGCACCGGGCCGAAGGGCTCCGGGCAGTTCGCGCGCATCAGCTGGGACGAGGCGCTCGACGAGATCGCGACCCGCTTCCTGGCGATCGAGGCGGAGCACGGCGCCGAGGCGGTCTGGCCCTATTACTATGCGGGCACGATGGGCCTGGTGATGCGCGACGGCATCAACCGGCTGCGCCACGCCAAACGCTATTCCGGGCAATATTCGACCATCTGCACCACCATGGCCTGGACCGGCTTCATCGCCGGCACGGGACGCCTGGCCGGGCCGGACCCGCGCGAGATGGCGTTGTCGGACTGCGTCGTGATCTGGGGCACGAACGCCGTGCACACCCAGGTCAATGTGATGAACCACGCCATCAAGGCGCGGAAGACGCGCGGCGCCAAGATCGTCGCCATCGACATCTATCGCAACGCCACGCTCGACCAGGCCGATCTGGCCCTGGTGCTGCGGCCCGGCACGGATGCGGCGCTCGCCTGCGGCGTCATGCACATTCTGTTTCGCGACGGCCATGCCGACCGCGACTATCTCGCCAGGCACACCGATGCGCCCGCGGAGCTGGAAGAGCATCTCAAGACCCGCACCCCGGAATGGGCGGCCGCGATCACCGGCCTCAGCGTCGCCGAGATCGAGGCCTTTGCCGCGCTGGTGGGAACCAACAAGCGCAGCTTCTTCCGGCTCGGATACGGCTTCGCCCGCCAGCGCAACGGCGCCGTCTCGATGCACGCCGCGCTCTGCGTGCCGACCGTGACCGGCGCCTGGCAGCATGAGGGCGGCGGCGCCTTCCACAGCAACAGCGGCATCTACAAATGGCGCAAGAGCTTGATCGAGGGGCTCGACGTCATCGACCGGTCGGTGCGCCAGCTCGACCAGTCGCAGATCGGCCGCGTTCTCACCGGCGACGCCGAGGCGCTGCGCCACAAGGGGCCGGTGAAGGCGCTCTTCATCCAGAACACCAACCCGGTCTCGGTCGCGCCCGAGCAGGAGCTGGTCAAGCAGGGTTTCGCCCGCGACGACCTCTACACCGTCGTCCACGAGCAGTTCATGACCGAGACGGCGCAGATGGCCGACATCGTTCTGCCGGCGACGCAGTTCATGGAGCATGACGACATCTACCAGGGCGGCGGCCACCAGCACATCATGTGGGGCGGCAAGCTGGTCGATGCGCCCGGCGAATGCTGGTCCAACCATGAGGTGATCTGCGCGCTGGCGCAGCGGCTGGGCGCCAGCCATCGCGGCTTCGGCATGAGCGCGCGCGAGATCGTCGACTGGACCCTGCGCGAGAGCGGCCGCGGCACGCTCGACGAGCTGATCGCCACGGATTTCATGGATGTACAGCCGGATTTTCGCACCGCGCATTATCTCGACGGTTTCGGCTATCGCGACCGAAAGTTCCGCTTCAAACCAGATTGGCCGGAGGTGCCCAACGCCAATGACGGCGCGGTGGGGCCCTGGCAGACCATGCCGGCGCTGCCCGATTACTGGGACGTGCTGGAGCAGGCCGACGAGAGCCACCCTTTCCGCCTCGCCACCAGCCCGGCCCGCAGCTTCCTGAACTCGACCTTCACCGAGACGCCGGGCTCGCTGAAGAAGGAGGGACGTCCGACGCTGATGCTGCACCCGGCCGACGCCGCCGCGCTCGGCATCGTCGAGGGCGACGAGGTCGAGATCGGCAATCGCCGCGGCAGCGTCTTCCTGCATGCCGTGCTGTTCGACGGCGTGGTGAGAGGGGTCGCGATCGCCGAATCGATCTGGCCCAACAGCGCCCACAAGCATGGCCGCGGCATCAACACGATCACCGGCGCCGACGCCGTGGCGCCCTTCGGCGGAGCGGCTTTCCACGACAACAAGATCTGGGTGCGCAAGGGATAGGGCGAGACTGGCTCTCCTCATGATCCCACGCGCCCTCATGATCCCATGAGCCCTCGGCATCCCATAAGCCCTCATCCTGAGGAGCCGCGCCAGCGGCGTCTCGAAGGATGCTCCAGGAGGCTCCGAGCCTGCTGAACCATCCTTCGAGACGGTCCCGAAGGGGCCTCCTCAGGATGCGGGCTTTCGTGGCCGAACAGCGCGTTGCGTCGACAGGGCGCTTGACCTTTGCGGGCCTCTATGGACCATCGCCATACGCGGACGACCCTGCCCATGGCGGTTGAGTCTCCGGAACCAAGGGAATTTCTCGAGATGACGATGAGGCGTTTGGGTGCGGCCGTCCTGGCCGGTGGCATGGCCTTGCTGCTCACCGTAGCGGCGCAGGCGGCGAGCAGCCAGGCGCCCTTGCCCCCGCCCGATCCGACGGCGAAGACTCTCAGCCCCTACCGCATCCAGCTGCGCGCTTTCGACGCCTGCCTGGTGACGCAGTCGCGCCTGATGAACACGACGCGCGAGGCGGTCCACTCGGCCTGCAGCTGCTACGCCAAGGGCACGGTCGGCGCGATGACCAAGGACGAGCTGCAGGCCTTCCGCGACACCGGTTATTTCGACGACGGCGCCCGCGCCAAGGCGCTGGGCTTCATCGATCGCTGCAAGCTGATGCGGCCGATCTGACCCTTCGGACCGGTCTCCGAACCGAATGCGCGACGCTCGCGCGGGTTGCGCGCCCGCCTTGTTCATGACATGTTCTGCAAACAGCCTGCGACGATCTGCGCCATAGCGCGATCCGCTCGCCCCCGTTTTCAGGACAGGATGCCTAGCGATGCAGCGCGCCGAACGTTTGCTCGATCTGATCCAGAGCCTGCGCCGACGCCGCTGTCCGGTCACGGCCGAGACGCTGGGGGCGGAGCTGAACGTCTCGGTTCGCACCGTCTATCGCGACATCGGCGCGCTGGTGCGCCAGGGCGTGCCGGTTCGCGGCGAGGCGGGCATCGGCTACATCCTCGACGCCGGCTTCGACATGCCGCCGCTGATGCTCTCGCCCGACGAGATCGAGGCTGTGCTCGTCGGCATGCGCTGGCTGGCTGAGCGGGCCGACCCGGTGCTGGCCCGCGCCGCGGAGGATGTCGTCAGCAAGGTCGCGGCCGTGCTGCCGACGCATCTCAAGCCGATCCTGCTCGACGGCTCGCTGTTCGCCCCGGTCTACGGCGCCGACAAGCCGGTCGATCAGGTCGATATCGCGGCCGTGCGCGCCGCCATCCGCCAGGGCCGCAAGCTGCAGGTGCGCTATCGCGACGAGGCGGGCCGCGAATCCGAACGGATGATCTGGCCGATCGGAATGACCTTCTACGACCGCGTCCGCATCGTCATCGCCTGGTGCGAGCTGCGGCAGGCGTTCCGGCATTTCCGCACCGACAGGCTGACGGATCTGGCGGTGCGCGACGAACGTTATCCTGCCCGGCGCGCCGATCTGTTTCGCCGCTGGCAGAGGGAAGAGGCCGAGGCCCAGCTGGACAAGCAGCCCTGCGACGGGAAACAGGGCGAGGCTCAGCGCCTGACGAGCGCGCCCTCGACCAGCGCGATACGGCCGGAAGCGACCTGCGCCAGCGCCTGAGGATAAAGAAGGTGCTCCTGTTCGAGCACCCTTCTCGCCAGGCTGTCTTCGTCGTCGCCCGGCAGCACCGGCACCCGGGCCTGGGCGATCACCGGCCCGGCATCGAGTTCGGGCACGACGAAATGCACGCTGCAGCCATGCTCCGCCACGCCGGCCTCGAGCGCCTGGCGATGGGTGTGCGTGCCCTTGAACAGCGGCAGCAGCGAGGGGTGGATGTTGATCATCCGGCCTTCCCAGCGCCGAACAAACCAGGGGGTCATGATCCGCATGAAGCCGGCGAGCGCGATCAGCTCGATCTGGTTGACGCGCAGAACCTCTTCCATGGCGCGCTCGAACGTCTCGCGATCACTTTTGAAGGCGCGGTGATCGACGGTGGCGGTGGCGATGCCGAAGCCGCGCGCCCGCTCCAGCCCGCCGGCTTCGGGCCGGTTCGACAGCACCAGTGCGATCTCGGCGGGATGGTCGGGCGCCTGCGACGCCTCGACCAGCGACACCATGTTCGAGCCCCGCCCCGAGATCAGGATGGCGGTGCGCTTGCGGGCAGGGGGCTGGCTCACAGGGCGAGCGCGCCGCGATAGGCGACGGGCTCGTCGCCCTCGGCGAGCGCGACGACATGGCCGAGCCGCACCGGGGCTTCGCCGGCCGCGAGGAGCGCCGCCTCGACGGCGTCGGCCTTGGCCGCCTCTGCGGCGACGATCATGCCGATGCCGCAGTTGAAGGTGCGCAGCATCTCGCGCGGAGCGACGCCGCCGGTCCGCGCCAGCCAGCCGAACACCGGCAGAACCGGAATGGCCGCGAGATCGAGCGACACGCCGATCCCGTCGGGCAGGACGCGCGGGATATTGTCGGGAAAGCCGCCGCCGGTGATATGCGCCAGCGCCTTGATTCCGTCCGTCGCCTTGAGCGACGCAAGAAGCGGCTTCACATAGATGCGCGTCGGCGTCAGCAGCGCCTGCGCCAGGCTCTGCCCGGGGGCGAAGGGGGCCGGCGCGTCCCAGCCCAGCCCGCTCATCGCCACGATGCGGCGCACCAGCGAATAGCCGTTCGAATGGACGCCGGAGGAGGGCAGGCCGAAGACGACGTCGCCGGAGCCGAGATCGCCGCGCGGCAGCAGCGATCCGCGCTCGGCCGCGCCGACCGCGAAACCGGCGAGATCATAGTCCTTCTCGGCGTACATGCCGGGCATCTCGGCGGTTTCGCCGCCGATCAGGGCGCAGCCGGCCTGGCGGCAGCCATCGGCGATGCCCCTGACGATCTCGACCCCGACCTGCGGGTCGAGCTTTCCGGTGGCGTAATAATCGAGGAAGAGCAGCGGCTCGGCGCCCTGGACGATCAGGTCGTTGACGCACATGGCGACGAGATCGACGCCGATCGTGCCGTGCAGCCCGCTCTCGATCGCGATCTTCACCTTGGTGCCGACGCCGTCATTGGCGGCGACGAGGATCGGGTCGGAGAAGCCGGCCGCCTTGAGGTCGAACAACCCGCCAAAGCCGCCGATCTCGGCATCGGCGCCAGGACGTCGCGTCGAACGCACCAGCGGCTTGATGGCGTCGACCATGGCGTTGCCGGCGTCGATGTCGACGCCCGCCTGCGCATAGGTCAGTCCGTTCACGCCGGGCTTGGTCATGGTGCTGCGCCTTCGCTGGAGTTTGGCCGAGCGATAGGCAAGCGCGCTGGCGCTGGCAAGCCGCCACGGCGATTTCGGCCTTGCCGATCCACCGTTCCGGGCCTTAGCGTCGGGATCTCGCGCTTGGGACGCCGCCTGCCATGACCCTGCCTAACCTGATCACGATCGGACGGCTGGTGCTGGTGCCGGTGCTGATCATGATGATCGTCAACGATCGCTGGCAGGCCGCTTTCATCCTGTTCGTCGTCGCCGGCCTGTCGGACGCGCTCGACGGCTATCTCGCCAAGCGCCACGGCATGGCGAGCGAGCTCGGCGCCTATCTCGATCCGATGGCCGACAAGGCGCTGATCGTCTCGATCTACATCACGCTGGCGATCCTCGGCGTCATCCCGTCCTGGCTGGTCATCCTCGTGGTTTCGCGCGACATCATGATCGTCTCGGCCGTGATCCTGTCCTGGGTGATGCAGAAGCCGGTGCCGATCGCGCCGATGATCGTCAGCAAGCTCAACACCGCCGCGCAGATCGGTTTCGCCGCGCTGGTGCTGGGCAGCCGGGGTTTCGGGCTCGACCCCGGCCAGGCGCTGCAGCTCGGCCAATTGCTGGTCGCTCTGTTGACGCTGGGTTCCATGACCGCCTATCTCGCCTACTGGCTTAAGCATATGGCGGGGTGAGAACCGCCTGTCCGTTGGAACTTGCAGAGCCGATCCCCATTCTATCCCGGCAGGTGCCGCCGACCACGAGAGATCCCGACAGATGACATTGCAGCGGCAGATCGGCTTCTGGCTGGCCTCTCTCCTCATGCTCGTGCTGCTGCTGGTGCTGCTTCGCGACGTGCTCCTGCCCTTCATCGCCGCGCTGGCGCTGGCCTATCTGCTCGATCCGCTGGCCGACAGGCTGGAGCGCATGGGGCTGAGCCGGCTCGCGGCGACGCTCGTCATTCTCGTCGTGTTTCTGCTGCTTTTCGTGCTGGCGCTGGTGCTGCTCGTGCCGCTGCTCGGCCAGCAGCTCGCCGGCCTGGTCCAGAAACTGCCGACCGATGCGGCGCGCCTGCAGAGTCTGATCCTCGAGCGCGGCGGGCCCTGGCTGGAGCGCCTGGGCGGTGCGGAACTCGCCAAGGACGCGCAGAGCTCGCTCGGCAACATCGTCGGCGAGGCGACGAAATGGGTCGGCAGCGTGCTGCAGGGCCTGTGGACCGGCGGCACCGCCATCATCGGCCTGTTTTCGCTGCTGGTGCTGACGCCTGTCATCGCCTTCTACCTGTTGGTCGACTGGGACCGCATGGTCGCCACCGTCGATGGCTGGCTGCCGCTCGACCATCGCGAGACCATCCGCAGCCTGTTGCACGAAATGGATCGCTCCATCGCCGGCTTTCTGCGCGGCCAGGCGCTGGTCTGCCTGCTGCTCGGCCTGTTCTACGCGATCGGGCTGAGCCTGCTGGGAGTGAATTTCGGGGCGCTGATCGGCATCATCTCCGGCTTCCTTTCCTTCATCCCCTATGTCGGCTCGCTGACCGGGCTGGTCCTCTCCGTCGGCGTCGCCACGGTCCAGTTCTGGCCGGATTGGACGATGCCGCTCGCCACGCTCGCCGTCTTCGCGGCCGGCCAGTTTCTCGAGGGCAACATCTTCCAGCCGAAATTCGTCGGCGATTCCATCGGCGTGCATCCGGTCTGGCTGATGTTTGCGCTGCTCGCTTTCGGCACGCTCTTCGGTTTCGTCGGCCTGCTGCTGGCGGTGCCGCTGGCGGCGGTCATCGGCGTGCTCTGCCGCTTCGCGCTGCGCCAATACCTGTCGAGCGACATCTACCATGGCGGCAGCGCGGCCAAGGCGGCGCAGGCCGCAGCCAAGATCCGCGCCGAGGGCTGAACGGCCCGCGTGAGTAAGCATTGATGAGCGACACCCCTCGCAAGCCGCGGCAGCTCGCCTTCGACCTGCCGGTCGACAGCCGCCACGGCGTCGAGGATTTCCTGGTCGGCCCCTCCAACGAGGCCGCCTATGCGCTGGTCGAGGCGTGGCCGCACTGGCCCGAGGCCTGGCTGCGGCTGATCGGCCCCGAGGGCGCGGGCAAGACCCATCTTGCCGCGATCTGGGCCAAGACCGCCCATGCCTGGACGGTTGCGGCGCAGGAGGTGACGCAGGACAACGTCCCGCATCTGGTCTCGCAGGGCGCGCTCGTGGTCGAGGATTGCGATGGCGGGCGGCTCGACGAGCCGGCGCTGTTTCACCTGATGAACGCGATGAAGGCCAAGCGCGGCGCGTTGCTGCTGACCGCGCGCAGCGCCCCCGACCAATGGGGGCTGAAAGTGCCGGATCTCTTGTCGCGGCTGCGGCTGGCGCCCCATGCCGTGATCGAACCGCCCGACGACGCGCTGCTGCGCGCCGTGCTGGTCAAGCTCTTCATCGACCGCCAGCTGATCGTCGACACCGGCATCATCGAGATGCTGGCGCAGCGCATGGAGCGCTCCTTTGCCGGGGCGCGCGCGCTTGTCGACGCGCTCGACAGGCTGTCGCTGGAGCGCGGCCGGCGGGTGACCCGCGCGCTCGCGAGCGAAGCGCTGGCGGCGCTGTTCCCGGATCTGCCGTAGGGCGGGGGGCTGGAGGGTCCGACGCTCCGCGGGACAGGGACCAATGCCGGTTCAGGCCCGAAAAGCCCTCATCCTGAGGAGCCGCGTCAGCGGCGTCTCGAAGGATGCTCCAGAGCGCGCCGGAGCCTCCTGGACCATCCTTCGAGACGGCCCTTGCGGGCCTCCTCAGGATGAGGGCTGAGGGGGGCGGATCTGGCGGTTGATTTGGGCCCGGGCCGCGAAGAAGCGCCCTCATTTTCCGAACAGCCCTCATCCTGAGGAGCTGCGAAGCAGCGTCTCGAAGGATGCTCCAGCCAGCGCAGGAGCCTCCTGGACCATCTTTCGAGACGGCCCTTGCGGGCCGCCTCAGGATGAGGGCTGAGGGAATACTGAGGAGCCGCCCCAGCGGCGTTCCGGCGGCGCCAGATCGCCTCTGGATCCGCGGCTCTCAGGCCTATCCCCGGCGCTGGCCGGCCGACGCCGTCACCAGCCGCGCATGCATCGCCTCGATCAGCAGATCATGGGCGCGCGCGGCGATCGCGTCGAGCGACGGGGTCTTCACGAACATCGCTGCGGCGCGCTCCTGCAACTCTTCGCGGCTGGGCAGGCTGAGATGGGCCCAGGCGTCATGCGCCTGCTGCTGCATTTCGGCGAATCGGTCGCCGGCGCGATGCTGCAGATCGGCGAGCGCGCCGCGCAGATCGGCCAGGGTCATGCTCGGCAGATGCAGGTCGGCCAGCGCCGGCGTCGCGGCATAAGCCTCGCGGAAGGCCGCGACCGCGCGCTCGACCGGGATCGAGGCGGCAAGCCGCTCGGCCGAACGCTCGATCACGCGCGGCGGCAGCGCCTGCGACCGATCGATCACCGCCTGCGGCGGGGCGCGCAGATCCCAGAACAGTCCGATCTTCGACAGGCCGAGGATGATGTAATAGGTCGGGTCCCACTGCCACCAGCGGAAGCCCTGGCGCACGCTGTACTGATAGGCATGGTGGTTGTTGTGCCAGCCCTCGCCCATGGTGATGACCGCGAGCCACCAGTTGTTGCGGCTCTCATCGCCGGTGACATAGTGCTTGTCGCCATGCACATGCGCGAGCGAGTTGATGCAGAAAGTGGCGTGATAGACCGCGACCGTCGACCAGAAGAAGCCGACGACGAGCCCGGCCCAGCCATCGATGGCGAAGCAGACCAGCGCCAGCAGCACGGCCGGCGCGATCTCGAAGCGATGCAGCAGCCTCAGTTCCGGGAATTTCGTCAGATCCTGGATGGTGCTGGCGTCGAAGCTGTCATGCCGGCGCGCGAAAATCCAGCCCATATGCGAGTAGAAGAAGGAGCTGTGGACCGGGGAGTGCACATCCTCCGGCGTATCGGCGTAGCGGTGATGATGCCGGTGCTTCGAGGCCCACCACAGCACGCTCTTCTGCGCCGTCGATTGCGCCAGCAGCGCCAGCACGAACTGCATGACCCGGCTGGTCTTGTAGGTGCGGTGCGAGAAATAGCGGTGATAGGCGCCCGTCACCGCAAACATCCGCAGCCAGTACAGGCCGATGGCGAGCGCCACGGAGGTCCAGGTCACGCCGCTCCAGATCGCGCCGAAACAGGCGATATGCGCCAGGACGAAGGGGATGGCGGAGGGATAGACGATATCGCCTTCGTCATGGGCTGGGACGTGGTCGGTCAAGAAGGCCTCTGTCGATGTGCTAAGGGGCTCAGCCGCGAGCGCTGGTCGAGTCGCTCCTGCGAGCTTTATCCTAGAAAGCAGGTCGCCATTGCGGCGCGCAAGTGGCGACACGACGCAGGGCGCGCCGATGGTGTGCAGGGCGGACCTGCAAAACGCACGCATACGTCATCGAACTGTCACGCTAGGATGGCTTCAAGCTAACCAGGGAGGCCGTGGTGGCCGGTTCTACGAACATGACGAAGGCAGAGCCCATGGACGCGGATTCCGCTGTCGAGACCATCGCGCCGCTGCCGGCCGTGGACGCCGTCCCTTTGCGCGAGTCGCCCAGGCGCTTCATCAACCGCGAAATCTCCTGGCTGCAGTTCAACCGGCGCGTGATGGAGGAGGCGTCCAACCGCAACCATCCGCTGCTGGAGCAGCTGCGCTTCCTCTCGATCTCGGCGGCCAATCTCGACGAATTCTTCATGGTGCGCGTCTCGGGCCTGCGCGAGCAGCACAAGGCCGGCGTCGTCAGCCGCAGCCAGGACGGGCTCACCCCGGCCGAGCAGCTCGAGGCCCTGCGCGAATCGGTCACCGCCCTGACCGATGACCAGCAGGCGCGCTGGGTCGAGCTCAAGCGCGACCTGCACGAGAACCGCATCGACCTGATCGAGCCGGGCGCGATCGGCAAGCAGGACCGGCTCTGGCTCGAGGACTACTTCCTGCACTACGTCTTCCCGGTGCTGACGCCGCTGGCGATCGACCCGGCGCATCCTTTCCCCTTCATTCCCAATCTCGGCTTCACCCTGTCGCTGGCGCTGGAGCGCGTCTCGGATGGCCGCCAGCTCGACGCGCTGATCCGCGTGCCGATCAAGATGGACCGCTTCATCGAGCTGCCGGACCTGGCGCGCGAGGGGCTGCACCGTTTCATCACGCTGGAGGGCGCGGTTTCGCTCTTCATCGGCAAGCTTTTCCCCGGCTATGCCGTGAAGGGCACCGGCTCCTTCCGCGTCATCCGCGATTCCGATCTCGACATCGAGGAGGAGGCGGAGGATCTGGTCCGCGTCTTCGAGACGATGCTGAAGCAGCGCCGCCGCGGCGTCGTGATCAGGCTCGAAGTGTCCAAGGGCATGCCGGCCCATCTGCGCCGGCTGATCGTGCGCGAGCTCAAGGTCGACGCCGACGAGATCGTCGAGGTCAGCGGCATGATCGGCCTCAACGAGCTGTCGCAGCTCGTCGGCGTCGACCGGCCCGATCTCAAGTTCAAGCCCTATAATGCGCGTTTTCCCGAGCGCATCCGCGAGCATGGCGGGGATTGCTTCGCCGCCATCCGCCAGAAGGACCTGCTCGTCCACCACCCCTATGAGAGCTTCGACGTCGTCGTGCAGTTCCTGCAGCAGGCGGCGCGCGATCCCAGCGTGGTGGCGATCAAGCAGACGCTGTATCGCACCTCCGCCAACTCCCCCATCGTCCATGCGCTGGCGGAAGCGGCCGAGGCCGGCAAATCCGTCACCGCTCTCGTCGAGCTCAAGGCGCGCTTCGACGAAGAGGCGAATATCCGCTGGGCCAAGGATCTGGAGCGCGCCGGCGTGCAGGTCGTCTACGGCTTCATCGAGCTGAAGACCCACGCCAAGCTGTCGCTGGTGGTGCGGCGCGAGGCCGGGCAGCTGGTCAGCTATTGCCACATCGCGACCGGCAATTATCACCCGATCACGGCGCGCATCTACACCGACGTCTCGTTCTTCACGGCCGATCCGGTGATGTCGCAGGATGTGGCGCGGGTGTTCAACTTCATCACCGGCTACGCGGAGCCCGCCGAGCTGGAGAAGATGTCGGTCTCGCCCGTCGGGCTGAAGCAGAGGTTGCTGTCCGACATCGCCGAGGAAATCGCCCATGTGAAGGCCGGGCGCAAAGGCGCGATCTGGGGCAAGTGCAACTCCCTGGTCGATCCCGTGATCATCGACGCGCTCTACGACGCCAGCCAGGCCGGGGTCGAGGTGGATTTCGTGGTGCGCGGCATTTGCTGCCTGCGTCCTGGCGTGCCGGGGCTGTCCGAGAACATCCGGGTCAAGTCGATCGTCGGCCGCTTCCTCGAGCATACGCGCATCTATGCCTTCGGCGCCGGGCACGGCTTGCCCTCAAGCAAGGCGAAGCTCTACATCTCCTCCGCCGATCTGATGCCGCGCAATCTCGACCGCCGGGTCGAGGCGCTGACGCCAATCCTGAACCCGACGGTGCATCAGCAACTGCTCGAACAGATCATGCTGGCGAATTTTCTCGACAACGAGCAAAGCTGGACGATCTTGCCGGATGGCGGCTCGCGACGCATTGTCCCGGCGCCGGGCGAAGAGTCGTTCAACGCCCACAAATATTTCATGACCAACCCGAGTCTCTCCGGACGTGGCAAATCGCTTTCCAATTCCAGCCCTCGCAGCCTCTCCCGTCGCTCCGGCAAGACAGGCTGAGGCAAGACAGGCTGAGGCAAGACGGGCTGAGGCAAGACGGGCTGAGGCAAGACGGGCTGACGAGGGCTGCTCGGTGCTTGTGCAGGGGCGCCTCAGCCTCGGCGAGACCATCGCCATCATCGACATCGGCTCCAACTCGGTGCGTCTCGTCGTCTATGAAATGCTGGCGCGCGCTCCGGCGCAGGTCTTCAACGAGAAGGAAATGGCCGGGCTCGGGCGCCATGTCGCCACCACCGGCCGCCTCGCCGAGGACGCCATGCGCAAGGCGCTCGAAGCGCTGCAGCGCTTCCGCATCCTGTGCGAGGCCATGCAGGTCGGCACGCTGCGCGTCATCGCCACCGCAGCGGCGCGCGACGCCGCCAACGGGCCGGACTTCCTGGCCAGGGCCGAGGAGGCGATCGGCCAGCCGATCGAGCTGATCTCCGGCGCGCGCGAGGCGCTCTTGTCGGGGCTCGGGGTGATCTCCGGCTTCGCCGAGCCGCATGGCGTGGTCGGCGATCTCGGCGGCGGCTCGCTCGAACTCATCCCGGTCGATGGCGACACGGTGGGGGAGGGCGTCAGCCTGCCCATCGGCGGGCTGGCGTTGATGGACCGCGCCAAGGGCTCGCTCAGGAACGCCGAGAAGATCGTGCGCGAGCAGCTGGCCGATCATCCGCAGATCGCGGCGATGCGGGGCAAGGATTTCTTCGCGGTCGGCGGCACCTGGCGTGCGCTGGCGACCTTGCACCAGCATCAGTCGGGCTATCCGCTGAGCGTGTCGCATGGCTACACCGTGCCGGCGCTCGACGTGGCCGATTTCGTCAAGCTGGTGGAGCGGGTCGACACCTCCGTGCTCAGCGCCATCGACACCGTGTCCTCGGCGCGCCGGCCGCTGCTCGCCTATGGCGCGCTCGTCCTCGACCAGATCATCCGGCGTGGCCGGCCCCGCGCCGTCGTCGTCTCCGCCAGCGGCGTCCGCGAAGGGCTGCTGCACGAAATGCTCTCCGTAGAAGAGCGTGGCGTCGATCCGCTGCTGCGCGGCGCGCAGGACTACAACCAGCTGCGCGCCCGCGATCCCCGCCATGCGCAGGATCTCATCGCCTGGGTCGAGGAGCTGGTCGCCAGCATCGGGCTGCCCGACGATCCCGGCAGCCGGCGGATGCAGGAGGCGGCCTGCCTGCTCTCCGACATCGGCTGGCGCGCCCACCCCGATTATCGCGGCGAGCAGAGCCTGAACGTCATCGCCCACGCCGCCTTCAGCGGCGTCGACCATCCCGGCCGCGCCTTCCTCGCGCTCACCGTCTTCCATCGCTATGCCGGCCCCAAAAGCGCCAGCCTGACGGCGGAAGGCCTGCGCCGGCTCTTGAACCCGCGCCAGCTCGAGCGCTCGCAGGTTCTGGCGGGGGCCTTCCGCGTCGCCTATCTGCTCTCGGCCGGCATGTCGGGCATCCTGCCGCGCACGACGCTGGCCTGCAGCGGCAACCGCCTGGTGCTGACGCTCTCGCGCGAGCTCAACGCGCTCTCCAGCGACCGCGTCTCCGGGCGGCTCAAGCAATTGGCGAAGCTGCTCGGCCGCGAGCATGAAATCCGGCTGGGTTGAACTCCAGCCCTCATCCTGAGCCGCGTCAGCGGCGTCTCGAAGGATGGTCCCGTTCGCTCTTTGGCCTCCTGTACCATCCTTCGAGACGGCCCTTGCGGGCCTCCTCAGGATGAGGGCTCGTGGGATGGAATGGGCGGTGGATCCGAGCGGGGCTGATGCAGAAAATGCCCGTGTTCCCCAAAGCCCTCATCCTGAGGAGCCGCGAAGCGGCGTCTCGAAGGATGCTCCAGCGCACTCCAGAACCTCCTGACGCATCCGTCGAGACGGCTCTTGGGCGCCTTCTCGCAGATGCGGGGTGTGGGCGTCTGCGGGCCGGCGTCGCTTGCCGGTTCCCTCGCGCGCGAACACGGGCTAGAGCATCAGCGCAACCTCTTCCCGCTGCCGTGGCCCGAGACCGATGTACGATATCAAATGGATCCGCGAGAACGCCGCCGCTTTCGACGCCGGTCTGGCCCGGCGCGGGCTGGAGCCGCTTTCGGCGAGGCTGCTCGCGCAGGATGACCGCCGCCGCGCGGCGATTTCCGGAGCCCAGGCCGCGCAGGAGCGCCGCAACGCTCTCTCCAAGGAGATCGGCAAGGCGATGGGGGCCAAGGATATCGCGCTCGCCGACAAGCTGAAGGCCGAGGTCGCGGCGCTGAAGGACAGCCAGCCCCGGCTCGAGGCGGAGGAGAAGGCGGCCAAGGAGGCGCTGGACACCGAGCTCGCCGCGATCCCGAACCTGCCGCTGGCCGATGTGCCAGACGGCGCCGACGAGCATGGCAATGTCGAATATCGCCGCCATGGCGCGCCGCCCGAGGCGAGCGGCGGCCGGCTCTTCGGCATGAACGGGCCGAAAGAGCATTACGAGCTGGGCGAAGCGCTCGGTCAGATGGATTTCGAGACGGCGGCGAAGCTCTCGGGCTCGCGCTTCGTGGTGTTGCAGGCGGGCGTCGCGCGGTTGAGCCGCGCCATCGGCCAGTTCTTTCTCGACGTCCACACCGAGGAGCATGGCTACACCGAAGTCATGCCGCCGCTGATGGTGCGCGACGAGGCCATGTTCGGCACGGCGCAACTGCCGAAGTTCAGGGATGATCAGTTCCGCGCCGGCGAGGACCATTGGCTCATCCCCACCGCCGAAGTGCCGCTGACCAATCTCGTCCGCGAATCGATCCTCTCCGAGGACGAGCTGCCGCGCCGCTACACAGCGCTCACCCCTTGTTTCCGTTCGGAAGCCGGCTCGGCCGGGCGCGACACGCGCGGCATGCTGCGCCAGCACCAGTTCGAGAAGGTCGAGCTGGTCTCGATCACCACGCCCGACAAGTCGCTGGAGGAGCATGAGCGTATGCTCTCCTGCGCCGAGAACGTGCTCAAGAAGCTCGACCTGCATTATCGGGTGATGACGCTGTGCACCGGCGATATGGGCTTCGCCTCGCAGAAGACCTACGACATCGAGGTCTGGCTGCCGGGGCAGAAGAGCTATCGCGAAATTTCCTCCTGCTCGGTCTGCGGCGATTTTCAGGCCCGGCGGATGAATGCGCGCTACAAGACCAAGGACGGCAGGGGGCCGTTCTTCCTGCACACGCTGAACGGCTCGGGCACGGCGGTCGGCCGGGCGCTGATCGCGGTGATGGAGAACTACCAGAACCCGGACGGCTCGATCACGGTGCCCGAGGCGCTGGTCCCCTATATGCGCGGCGTCACCCGCATCGGGCAGAGTTGATCCAGCGCCCGTTCCAAACTGCCAAATCCTGTCGGAAAGCCTGAGCCATGCGCATTCTCGTGACCAATGACGACGGCATCCATGCCGAGGGGCTGGCCGTGCTGGAGGACATCGCCCGGCAATTGTCGGACGAGGTCTGGGTGGTCGCGCCCGAGACCGATCAGTCCGGCGTCGCGCATTCGCTGTCCCTGTCGAACCCGCTGCGCCTGCGCCAGATCGGCGAGCGCCGCTACGCGGTGGCGGGCACGCCGACCGATTGCGTCATCATGGCGGCGCGCTCGATCATGGTCGATTTCCGGCCCGATCTCGTGCTGTCGGGCGT
>JBKBRD010000012.1:20215-25767 GCA_046292405.1 Allobosea sp.
GGCATTCCCTCGATCGCGATCAGCCAGGCCTATGGGCCGCAGGGCCGCGACAGGATCGAGTGGGATTGCGCCCGCCACCATGCGCCCGGCATCATCCGCCGTCTTCTGGAGGAGGGGATCCCGAAGGAGATCCTGTTCAACATCAACTTCCCCAATGTCCCGGCCTCCGAGGTTGCGGGCGTCGCGGTGACGGCGCAGGGCCGGCGCGACCAGGAGCTGATGCGGCTGGAGCCGCGCCAGGACGGGCGTGGCAACCCGTATTTCTGGATCGCCTTCCAGCGCAGCAAGAGCGAGCCCGCCAACGGCACCGATCTGCGGGCGCTGGCCGAGAAGAAGATATCGGTCACGCCGATCGAGCTCGACCTGACGCATGAGCCGACCCTGACCCGCTTCGCGCAGGTTTTCGTCTAGGACGGCCCTTCCAATCCCGTCACCGCAATGACGGGTGATGTAATGTCAGGTCGAAATCGGGCGGCGCAGCCCCAACCAGCCGGTGGAGACAGCATGAGCGAGGATGAAGCTCCCAGCGCCGGCGAGCGCACCGTCGCTTTCCTGCTGTCGCTGCGGGCGCAGGGGGTGCGCGATCTCACCGTGCTCAGGGCAATGGAGCGCGTCTCGCGCGAGCGCTTCGCGCCGACGCGCTTTGCCGACCTCGCCCGGCAGGACGTCTCCGTGCCCTTGCCCTGCGGCCAGACGATGACCGCCCCGCACACGGTCGCCGCCATGCTCGGCGCGCTCGACATGCAGCCGCAACTGCGGGTGCTCGAGGTCGGCACCGGCTCGGGCTATGTCGCGGCGCTGCTGGCGGCGATGGGCGGCGAAGTCGTCTCGCTCGAGCGTTACCGCACGCTGGCGCTGGCGGCGCATGAGCGCATCGCCGGCAGCGGCCAGGCGCAGCGCATCGACCTGCGCCATGCCGACGGCTTCCAGCCCGACCGCACGCTCGGCCGCTTCGACCGCATCCTCGTCAACGGCGTCGCCAACTCGATCCCCGAAGCGCTGCTGGCGCTGCTGGCGCCGGGCGGGCGCCTGGTCGGGGCGCTCAGGGTCGAGGGCGCGGCGCGGCGGGTAGTGGTGACGCGCCAGCAGGACGACGCTTTCGATCACGCGCTCGGCCCGCCGCTGCGCTTGCCGCCGCTGGCTCCGGGGCTGGCGCGCGCGCTTTGACCTGCGCAAACGACGCCGACAAAAAATGAAGAGGCGAGCACGGGGCGAAACGCTTTCGTAACCTGAACGGGGCTTTAATGCCGTCATCAAGTTGCGTTGTTCGCGAGTGCCCCATCCATGCGTAGCAAAGTCGGATCGAGCCAGCCCAGCGTCGTCCTGCGAGTGTCGACGGTCTGCCTGCTAGCGCTGGGCGTCAGCGGATGCTCATCGGATACGATGCGCTTCACTGAAGCGCCTTTCGCCAACCCCTTCAAGACCGCGCAGGCTCCCGCCGCGCGTGATCCGGCCACGACCGGCTCGATCAACCGGGCCCCGGCCATGGCGTCGGACGGGTCTTATGTCGCCCCGGCAAACGCCAGCGTCCGCTCGCAGCCCCTGCCGCCGCCGCAATCGGCCGTGGCCCTGCGCGCTGCTCCCGCGGCTCCTGTCGCAGGCTCGGCCAATGGCTGGTCGGCCCAGGGCGGCACGCCCATCGTCGTCGCCCAAGGCGAGACGCTGGACATGATCTCCTCGCGTTACGGCGTGCCGCGTGCGGCGCTGATGTCGGCCAACGGGCTTTCGGGCTCCGAAATCGCGCCCGGCTCCCGCATCACCATCCCCGTCTACAACGCCAACGCTTCTGCGGCTCCCGCTCCGGTGCGGACCGCCCAGAGCCAGCCGGTTCAGAGCGACATGCGGCCTGAGCCCGCGCGCCGCGCCGTCGCGGCTCCCGCGCCGCAGCCCGCCCAGATCGCCTCGCCGCGTCCGACCGCCCCCGCAGCCGATGCGACGACGCGCGCCAAGGCCGCCGCCCAGCTCAAGGCTCAGTCGACGGCCGAAGCGAAGGCCCAGGCCGCCGCCGAGGCCAAGGCCAAGGCTGTCGCCGACGCCGCCGCCATGCGCGAGGCCCGCGCCAAATTCGCAGCCGAAGCCAAGGCGAAGTCCGAAGCGAAGAAGGCCGTTCCGGTCGCCGCCAAGCCGGCCGCAGCCGCTGCGCCCGTCGTCGCCGAGGTCAAGAAGCCGGTTGCGCAGCCGAAAGCCGCGCCGGTCGTCGTCGCCAACGCCCCCGCCGCGCCTGTCACCCCCGTGGCCAAGGCCGTTCCCGCGCCGGTCGAGGAGCCCAAGACCACGGCCAGCCTGCCCAAGGCGCAGGAGGAGGCTTCCGAGAAAGCCGATTTCCGCTGGCCGGCCCGTGGCCGCGTCATCGCCGGCTTCAGCGGCAAGGGCGGCAATGAAGGCATCAACATCGCCGTTCCCGAGGGCACGCCGGTCAAGGCGGCCGAGGGCGGCACGGTCGCTTACGCCGGCAGCGAGCTGAAGGGCTACGGCAATCTCGTGCTGATCCGCCATCCCAACGGCTACGTCTCGGCCTATGCTCATAATGGCGAGCTCAAGGTGAAGCGCGGCGATGCGGTCAAGCGCGGCCAGGTCGTCGCCAGCTCCGGCCAGAGCGGCAACGTCTCCTCGCCGCAGCTGCACTTCGAGCTGCGCAAGGGCGCCGCGCCGGTCGATCCGACGCCCTATCTCAACAACTGAGCCGATCCGGAATTCGATCGGTACCCGCGAGACCCCACCGATCGGAACAAGGCGGGGCGGTCCCAGGAAAGGCCGCCCCGTTCCATTGCGCGGTGACTGAAGCCCGTCACCCCTCCAGCCGCTGCCCCAGCCGTCCGGCCAGATCCTGGATGTATTGCCAGGCGGTGCGGCCCGAGCGCGAGCCCCGCGTCGTCGCCCATTCCAGCGCCTCGTGGCGCAGAGCGTCGGGGGCGATCTCCAGCTTGAAATGCGCGACATAGCCGTCGATCATCGAAAGATATTCGTCCTGGCTGCATTTGTGAAAGCCGAGCCAGAGACCGAACCGGTCCGAAAGCGAAACCTTCTCCTCCACCGCCTCGCCCGGGTTGATCGCGGTCGAACGCTCGTTTTCCATCATTTCGCGCGGCAGCAGATGGCGGCGGTTCGAGGTGGCGTAGAACACGACATTCTCCGGCCGCCCCTCCACCCCGCCATCCAGCGCCGCTTTCAGCGATTTGTAGGAGGTGTCCTGCCCGTCGAAGGAGAGATCGTCGCAGAAGACGATGGCGCGGTGCGCATCGGGCCGCAGCATCCCCATCAGCGCCGGCAGCGATTCGATGTCCTCGCGGTGAATCTCGATCAGCTTCAGCGGCAGAGCCTCGCCGGCGAGTCTGCGGTTCGTATCGGCGTGGATCGACTTGACCAGCGAGGATTTGCCCATGCCGCGCGCCCCCCACAGCAGCACGTTGTTGGCCGGCAGGCCCCGCGCAAAACGCTCGGTGTTCTCGGCCAGCGTGTCGCGCACGCGATCGACGCCGCGCAGCAGCGACAGCGCCACCCGGTTCACGCGCGGCACCGGGCTGAGCTCGTTGGCGGCGGGATGCCAGACGAAGGCGTCGGCCGCCGTCATGTCGGCCGGTCTGCGCGCGGGCGGGGCCAGGCGCTCCAGCGCCGCGGCGATGCGCAGCAGGGTTTCGTGCGTCGGATCGGGAGTGGAAGCGGTCATATCTGCCATTGCCATTGCGCGGAGGTCGGCAAGCTCATAGGTGATGGCGCTCGGGCGGTCCATCGCCCGCGCCCGCAATTGATTTACCGGCGTCGCTGGCTATAGTCCGCGCGATTTCCCGGCTTGACCGACTTTCGCCGTTCGATAGCGGCAGGCGGCGTGAAAACGCCGCCGCGACCAAGGAGCGCTACGTGATCACCCCTGCCTTTGCTCAAGCCGCCGGCGGTGGCGCCAACGACATTCTGATGTCGCTCGTGCCTTTCGTGCTGATTTTCGTGATCATGTGGTTCCTGATCATCCGCCCGCAGCAAAGGCGGGTTAAGGCCCATGCCGAGATGATCAAGAACGTCCGCCGCGGCGACACGGTCGTCACCTCCGGCGGCATCGTCGCCAAGGTCTCGAAAGTCATCGACGACGGCGAGATCGAGGCCGAGATCGCCGACGGCGTCCGCGTGCGCCTGGTCAAGGGCATGATCACGGACGTTCGTTCCAAGAACGAGCCGGTCAAGGCCGAGCCGGTCAAGAGCTGAACCGCGCTGCCGGCTCGAGACGGGCCGGCGCGCGACAACAAGGCTGTTCACGCAGATGCTTCGTTTCCAGGCCCGCAAGGTCATCGCGGTCATCCTCGTCCTGTTGTTCGGCTGCGGGCTCGCCCTGCCGAACCTGTTCTCGCCCGAGACGCGGGCGGCGATCGAGAAGGGGGCTCCGTCATGGATCCCCAAATTCCTGCTGCCCATCCATGCGGTGGTGCTCGGGCTCGATCTGCAGGGCGGCTCGCATGTGCTGCTGGAAATCGACAGGGCCGAGCTGGTCCGCAGCCAGGTGACGCAGCTGCGCGACGATGTCCGCCGCATCCTGCGCGAGGAGCGCATCGGCTTCCAGGGCGGCATCGGCACGACGCCGCGCGGCGTCCAGATCCGCGTCGCCGAGGCGGCGGACCGCGCCCGGCTGCTGCCCAAGCTGCGCGAACTGGCGCAGCCGATCGGCACGCTCGGCGCCTTCGGCCCATCCGGCAACAGCTCGCTCGAGGTGTCGGAGCAGCCTGATGGTCTCATTCAGGTCCAGGTCACCGAAGCCGGATCGAACGAGCGGGTGCGCCGCGCGGTCGAGCAGGCGATGGAGGTTCTGCGCCGCCGCGTCGACGCGCTCGGCACCACCGAGCCCAACATTCAGCGCCAGGGCCTCGACCGCATCCTGGTGCAGGTGCCCGGCCTGCAGGATCCGCAGCGCCTGAAGGATATTCTCGGCCAGACCGCCAAGCTGCAGTTCCGCATGGTGGCGGACGGGCAGGGCGGCGATGTCGACATGCTGCCGTCGCAGGACGCCGGCGGCTCGCTGGTCCCGGTCGAGCGCCGCGTCATCGTCGAGGGCGAGGATCTGATCGACGCCCAGCCGGCCTTCGACTCGCGCACCTCGCAGCCGATCGTCAATTTCCGCTTCAACATTCGCGGCGCCCAGCGCTTCGGCCAGGCGACGACCGAAAATCTCGGCCGTCCGCTCGCCATCGTGCTCGACAACAAGGTGATCTCCTCGCCGGTCATCCAGTCGCCGATCACCGGCGGCTCGGGCCAGATCTCGGGCAACTTCACCGTCGAATCCGTCAACAACCTGGCCATCCTACTGCGCGCCGGCGCCTTGCCGGCCAAGATGACCATCGTCGAGGAGCGCACGGTCGGGCCGGGGCTCGGCGCCGATTCGATCCAGGCCGGCAAGATGGCGACGCTGATCGCCACAGTGCTGGTGATCCTCTACATGATCGGCACCTACGGCGTGTTCGGCCTGATCGCCAGCATCGCGCTGCTCGTCCATGTCTGCCTGATCTTCGGGTTGATGTCGGTGCTCGGCGCGACCATGACGCTTCCCGGCATCGCCGGCATCGTGCTCA
>JBKBRD010000013.1:0-25485 GCA_046292405.1 Allobosea sp.
GGCCGAGCACATGGGCACGAGAATGGTCTCCGACCATGTCTCCCGCGTCGACCTGGCGCAGCGCCCGTTCCGCCTCTGGGGCGATGGCGGCGAGACCTACTCCTGCGATTCCCTGATCATCGCCACCGGCGCCCAGGCGAAATGGCTGGGCCTGCCGTCCGAGCAGGCGTTCCAGGGCTTCGGCGTCTCGGCCTGCGCCACCTGCGACGGCTTCTTCTTCCGCAACAAGGAGGTCGCGGTCATCGGCGGCGGCAATACGGCGGTCGAAGAGGCGCTGTATCTCGCCAACCTCGCCAGCAAGGTCACGCTCGTCCACCGTCGCGATTCGCTGCGCGCCGAGAAGGTGATGCAGGACCGCCTGTTCAAGCATCCCAAGGTCGCGGTGGTCTGGGACAGCGAGGTCGCGGAGATCTGCGGCGGGACGCAGCCGCCAAACGTCACCCATCTGCGCCTGCGCAATCTCAAGACCGGGGCCGAGAGCGAACTGAAGGCCGACGGCGTCTTCATCGCCATCGGCCATAAGCCGGCCACCGACCTGTTCGTCGGCCAGCTCGCCATGAGCGAATCCGGCTATCTCGATGTCGAGGCCGGCACGGCGCGCACCAACATCCCCGGCGTCTTCGCCGCCGGCGACGTCGCCGACGAGCATTATCGCCAGGCCGTGACCGCGGCCGGGATGGGCTGTATGGCGGCGCTCGACGCCGAACGCTGGCTCGCCGCTACGAGCCAGGAGAGCCTTGAGGCGGCCGAGTGAGCTAGCCTGCCGAGGCGGGTCACATATCCATCAGCGATGCTGATGGATATCCTAACCAGATTCAGTGCGAAAAAGCGTACTGCCCGTTACGCAGTCATTGACGCGCCAAGATTTTATGCCCCAACATGCGCCCAACGCATAACAGGGGGAACGCGGTGGATTGGGACCGCATCAGAATCTTTTATACCGTCGCTGAATCTGGCAGCTTTACCAAGGCGGGAGACGTTCTCGGGCTCAGTCAATCGGCCGTCAGCCGACAGATTGGGGCGCTTGAGCGCGAATTGCGCGCGCCGCTGTTTCACCGGCACACGCGCGGGCTGATTCTCACCGAGCAGGGCGAGTTGCTCTGGCGCGCCGCACGCGAGATGACGCAGCGTCTGGAGCGCACCCGCGCGCAGCTCTCCGAGACGCGCGAGCACCCGTCCGGCGAGCTGAAGGTCACAGCGACGCGCGGGCTCGGCGGCCACTGGCTGACGCCGCGCCTGGCCGAGTTTCTCGACCTCTATCCCGACATCAAGGTCGACCTCATCCTCACCGACGAGGAACTCGACCTTTCGATGCGCGAGGCCGACATCGCCATCCGTCTGCGCCAGCCGCAACAGCCGGACCTGATCCAGCGCAAGCTCTTCACGGTGCACTTCCATGTTTATGGCTCGCCGGCCTACGTGAAGCGTTTCGGCGAGCCCAAGACCTACGAAGAGCTGGACAATCACCGCATCCTCTCCTTCGGCGGCACCTCACCGTCTTATCTGACGGCGGTGCATTGGCTCGGCACGCTGGGGCGTGACCAGCGCAATCCGCGCCCGATCCATCTCACCGTCAACAACATCACGGCGATGAAGCGCGCGGTCGATTCCGGCGCCGGCATCGCCGTGCTGCCGGATTATCTGATCGAGACCGGTTCGCCCCTCGTGCAGCTGATGCGCGAGACCGAGATGCCCCAGCTCGAGAGCTATCTGGTCTATCCCGAAGAGATGAAATCGGTGGCGCGCGTCCAGGTCTTCCGCGACTTCCTGATCCAGAAGGCACAGCGCTGGACCTACTGACCAGACAATCCGCACGCCGCCTGTTTTATGGTCACAGGGCGGCGTGCCGCGTCACATGCATATTCCTCAAGGACTTACGGCCGATTCTGACAATATTGCGCCTTGCGCATGCGTCTTGCGCATGCCCGACCCAAGGAATGCTGCATTGCAAAAAGGCATGTGCTGCCCGATATAACAAACACGGTTGTTCGGAACGGGCTCCGCTACCTCCTCCCGGCGTTGAGTTCGTTCCAGCCGTTCCCCTCTGAGATGTTTGGCGTTCGCGCTGGATATTTCAAACTTCAAAGGCCGGCCCTCACGGGTCGGCCTTTTTTTCTAGGCCGAATGGCCCAGCTTCAGCGCTGGCGCGCAGCCAGAGGCAGCGCCTCGAACAGCCCCGGCTGGGCGCTGGTGCGGGCCTGCTCGATGGTCAGCAGGCGCAGCTTCATCTCGACGCCGCCATCGGCGGAGAAGCCGCCGCTGCGGCCGCCCGCAGCCAGCACGCGATGACACGGCACGATGATCGGCCAGGGGTTCTGCCCCAGCGCCACGCCAACCGCCCGCGCCGCGCCGGCGTCGCCCAGGCGCGACGCGACCGCGCCATAGGTCAGCGTCTCGCCAGGCAGGATCGACAGCGCCACCACATAGACGCGGCGCGGGAACTCCGAGACCTGGTCGAGCGCGATCGGGAGATGGGCGAGCTCACGCTTCTGCCCCTCAAGCAAGGCCCGGATATCGACGATGGCGGCGGTGATGAAATCCGGCGCAGGGCTCTCGGCGGCCAGTGGAAACCGCCGCGCCAGCCGCTCCCGCGCCGTCGCCACGTCGCGCTCCGGCAGCTGGGCGCCGATGATCCGCCCTGCGCGCCACACCAGGGCGCAGCGCCCGATCGCGGTGTCGAACAGGATGAAACCGGTGTCGCGCATCGCGCCTCCTGCAGAAGGCTGGATCTTGTGCGCCCTGCCGCGCCACGTCCAGCCCAACCTGGGGCTTATGCGCGGCGCAGAGTGTCATTCCCGATCGTTGAACTCGCCAACAGCGCTACACGTAGAGCCGCTCGCCCTCGAGCCCCTTGTACATCGCGGCGACCTGCTCGGCGTAGCCGTTGAACAGCAGCGTCGGCCGGCGCTCGCGCGTGCCGAGCACCTGCTCGCTCGCCTGGGTCCAGCGCGGATGCGGCACCGCCGGGTTCACATTGGCCCAGAAGCCGTATTCGGCCGATTGCAGCGCCTCCCAGAAGGTTTTCGGCCGTTCGGCGACGAAGCTGATCTTGGTGATCGACTTCACCGATTTGAAGCCATATTTCCAGGGCGTGATCAGCCGGATCGGCGCGCCGAACTGGTTGGCGATCGGCTTGCCATAGACCCCGGTCACCATCAGCGTCAGGTCGTTGTTCGCCTCCGCCATGGTCAGCCCTTCCGTATAGGGCCAGGGATACCAGCGCTGCGCCTGGCCCGGTGCGATCTTCGGGTTCAGGAAAGTCTGCATCTGCACGTATTTCGCGCCCGAAAGCGGCTTGGCGAGCGCCACCAGCGCTTTGAGCGGGAAGCCGGTCCAGGGCACCGCCATCGACCAGGATTCGACGCAGCGGAAGCGGTAGAGCCGCTCTTCCAGCGGCATTTTACGGATCAGCTCGTCGACGCCGATTTCGAACGGCTTTTCGACCAGGCCGTCGATCGACACCGTCCAGGGCCGCGTCGGCATCCGGCTGGCGGCGGCGACCACGTCCTTGGACGTGCCGAACTCGTAGAAATTATTGTAGTTCGCCGCCAGATCCTCATCCGTGACCGGGCGGTCGAGCGTGAAGGCCTCGTTGCGCTTGGCCGGGTAGAGGTCGAGCGTCGGATCCTTGGCCTGGGCGGCGGCGCTCTGCGGCAAGGCCGCGCCGGCAATGAGCCCGGCGCCGGCGCCGAGCAGAGCGCGTCGGCTCATGAAGACGGATTCGGGCGTGGCCTCGCTCTCGGGGATCGCCCAGCTCGGACGGGACTTGATCAGCATCGACAGCTCCTCTTCAGCTGCCGCGAGTTTAGCGCATGTCCAGCAAGCCTGCGCAATTCACGAGGGGGAGAGGGCGTCGGAGGGCGTCGGAGGGCGAATGGCGAATAGCGAATGGAAAGGGGCGCAGCCCCCCGTTCGCCACTCTCCACTCTTCACTCGCCATTCGCCATTCGCTCGAATTCACCGCGCCTCCAGCGCCTTCACGATCGCCTGGCCCATCTCGCTGGTCGAGACGGCGTTGGCGCCGGGCTCGGCGATGTCCTTGGTGCGCGTGCCGGAGCCGAGCACGTCGGCGATGGCGCCTTCCAGCCGGTCGGCCGCCTCGATCGCCCCGAAGGAATAGCGCAGCGCCATGGCGAAGGAGCCGATCATCGCGATCGGATTGGCCAGCCCCTTCCCGGCAATGTCGGGGGCCGAGCCGTGGACGGGTTCGTACAGGGCCTTGCGCTTGCCGGTGGCGGCATCCTCCGCGCCGAGCGAGGCCGAGGGCAGCATGCCAAGCGAGCCGGTCAGCATCGCCGCCACATCCGAGAGAATGTCGCCGAAGAGATTGTCGGTGACGATCACGTCATACTGCTTGGGCCAGCGCACCAGCTGCATCGCGCAGTTATCGGCCAGCACATGCTCGAGCTCGACATCGCCATAGTCCTTGGCGTGCAGGGCCGTGACCGTCTGCTTCCACAGCACGCCGGTCTTCATGACATTGTGCTTCTCGGCCGAGGAGACCTTGTTGCGCCGCGTCCGCGCCAGTTCAAACGCGACCCGGCAGATCCGCTCGATCTCGGGCGTGGTGTAGAGCTGCGTGTCGACGCCGCGCTTGCTGCCATCCTCGAGCGTGACGATTTCCTTCGGCTCGCCGAAATAGACGCCGCCGGTCAGCTCGCGCACGATCAGGATGTCCAGCCCCTCCACCACCTCCGGCTTCAGCGAGGAGGCGGAGGCGAGCGCCGGATAGCAGATCGCCGGGCGCAGATTGGCGAAAAGGCCGAGATCCTTGCGCAGCCGCAACAGCCCCGCCTCGGGCCGGTGTTCATAGGGGACATCCGCCCATTTCGGCCCGCCGACGGCGCCAAACAGCACCGCATCGGCCTGCTGGGCGAGCTTCATGTCGCCTTCCGAGATCGCCTGCTTGTGCTTGTCATAGGCGCTGCCGCCGACCAGACCCTTCTCGATCTCGAAGGAGCCGAGCCCCTGCTTGCCGAACCAGGAGACGATGGTCTCGACCTGCGCCATCACCTCGGGGCCGATGCCGTCGCCGGGGAGCATCAGGAGCTTGTGGGTCGCCATCGTCGTCGCCTCGCGGTTTTCGTTGCCGTCGCGGCTGATTAGGGCGCGAGGCACGTCGGCGCAAGCGCCGCGCCTGCGCGGTCAGCCCCGCAGCAGGCGCGCCGTGACCTCGATCTCGACCTTCATCTCCGGCTTGAGCAGGCCGGCCACGACATAGATGCCCGCCGCAGGACGGATTGCGCCGAACACTTCGCCGCAAACCTGCAGCACCGGCTCGCAATAGGCGCGGTCGGTGACGAAATACTGAGCCCGCGCCACCTGCCCGATGTCGGAGCCGGCCTCCGCCAGCACGGCGGCGATGGTGCGCAAGATGTTGCGCGCCTGTTCCGCCGGATCCTCGGGCAAGGTCATGGTGGCGTAATCATAGCCGGTGGTGCCGGAAACGAAGACGAGATCGCCATCGACCACGGCGCGGGAATAGCCGAAGGCGGCTTCGAAGGGCGAACCGGTGGAGATCAGGCGGCGGGTCATGCGTCAGGTCAGGCTCCTCGCAATGCCGTCAATCCCAAACAGCCCTCATCCTGCGGAGCTGCGCAGCGGCGTTTCGAAGGATGCTCCAGCTTGCCCGGGAGCCTCGATGACCATCCTTCGAGACGGCTGCCCCGCGACCTCCTCAGGAGGAGAGCAGGAGCGTGGAAAGCCCCCCTCACACCCGCCCGCTCTTCAAGGCGCGCAAAACTTTTTCGCCCGGCCGTCCGGTCTGCTGCATGCCGAGCTTCGCCTCGATCTGCTTGATCGCGTTGCGCGTCATCGAGCCGACCGCCCCGTCCGGCTCGCCGACATCATAGCCGCGGGCGATGAGCAGGCGCTGCAACTCGCGCCGCTGCTCGCGCGACAGGGGCAGGTCGTCTGTCGGCCACTGGCCCTGCACGCCGGGCCGGCCGCGCAACCGGTCCGACAGCAGCGAGATCGCCAGCGCGTAGGAATCCGCGCCATTATAGCTATAGGCCGCGTCGTAATTCTTGAAGACGAGGAAGGCGGGGCCGTTGCGGCCGGCCGGCATCAGCAGCCCGGCATTGCCGCCGCCCGACAGCGCCGCGCCGTCGATCCGCCTCACGCCGCGCGAAGCCCAGCTCGCCACCGGCTGCTTGGGATTGCGCCCGCTCGGGCCGGCGTAACCATCGGGCACGCGCACCTCATAGCCCCAGGCCGCGCCGGTGACCCAGCCCGCCTTCGCCATGAAGTTCGCGGTGGAGTGCAGGGCGTCGGGGATCGAATCGACCAGATCGCGCCGGCCGTCGCCATCGCCGTCCACGGCCAGCCGCAGATAGGTCGAGGGGATGAATTGCGTATGGCCGAAAGCGCCGGCCCAGGAGCCCATCAGCCGCTCGGGCCGGACGTCGCCGCGCTGGATGATCTGCAGCGTCGCGATCAGCTCGCCCTTGAAGAAGGCGTTGCGGCGCGGCGCCAGGCAGGCCCCGGTCGAGAGCGCCTGGACCAGCGGCATGCGCCCGCGCGCCTTGCCGAAATCGCTCTCCACGCCCCAGACCGCGACGATCGTGTGCCGGTCGACGCCGAAACGCTGCTCCGCCGCCGCCAGCGTGCCGGCATGCTGGCGCAGCATGGCGCGACCCTCCGCCACCTTCTCGTCATCGACCAGCGTGCCCAGATAGTCCCAGATCGGAGTCTTGAACTCCGGCTGGTTGTTCATCAGCTCGATCACCTTCATGTCCGGCTCGACCCCGGCCATGGCGCGGTCGAAGGTCGCGGTCGAAACGCCTTTCGCCGCGGCGTCGGCGCGCAGGCCGGCGAGGCAGGACTGGAAATTCGCCTGGGCGGCGGATGACAGCAGGGTGAGCGACAGGGCGAGAGGCAGGGCCAGGGTTGGAACGCGCATGAGGTCCTCCGATTCGCGAGAAGCGCCAAACTAGAGGCAAGCGATTAATACAGGTTAACGCGACCCTGCGACCAAAGAAACCGCGTGCGCCGACGACGCGGCTGGCCTAGGCTCGGCATCTGCTGCGACGCCGCGGTGGCGGACCCGGCCGCGGCAGGCGAAAGCCGCCCGTGAAGCAGGACAGATCCGACGAGCAGTAACGACGCAGGCGGCTTTCGCGCCGTTTGCCTATGCCCTTGAGAACCGCATTCCGCGGGCCTCGCGCGACAGGATCAGGACCATGGCCAAGGAACAACGCAGCAATCGCGAAGCCAAGAAGCCGAAGAAGGACAAACCGAAGACCACGGCGGCGGCCCCGGCGACCTTCGCAGCGGTCGTCGCCAAGGCGGCCGCCGGGCAGCCGCGCAAGAAATGATCCGCTTTCGCACCATCGACCCGGCACAGGCCGAAAAGCCCGCGGAAAAGCCGGTCGCCCGCCCGCCTGCAGCCGTCCCGGCGCCAGTCGAGTTGGAGGACGCCGCAGAGGCCCCGCCGCAGGAGAAGGCCAAGGGCCTGACGCGCAAGACGCCGCTTCGGGCCAAGAAGCCGGAACCGGCGAAGCTGTTCGACACCTGAGCGGCTCAGCCGGTTCGGCGCGCGCGGCTGGGCCGCAGCGCCGCCCGGGCGGACGATTACGGAAGGCGCCCGGGCTTTGCGGTCCGCCAACCTTTCCCGCCGCGCGCGAGGGGAAGGAAAGAGGGCGGGCCCGTCGTCAGGCCTGTTCGCGGACCTCGTCGGTCCAGACCTTGAAGCCGGTCAGCATGTTGGGACCGAAGGTCGTGGCGATCGCCACATCCGCCGCATCGCGCCCGCGTGCGATCAGGACGCGGCCGATGCGCGGCTCGTTGTTGCGCGGATCGAACATCTGCCAGCCGCCCTCGAGATAAGCCTCGAAGGACGCCGCGAAATCACCGGGCGGAAACGGCTCCGGCGTGCCGATATCGCTGAGATAGCAGGTGCAATAGCGCGCCGGAATATTCATCGCCCGGCAGAAGGCGACGGCCAGATGGGCATAGTCGCGGCACACGCCGCGCCCTTCGCGATAGGCGTCGGAAGCGGTCCTGCCGACGCTCGCGTCGTTGTAGTTGAAGGCGATGCGGTTGTGCACGAAGTCGCAGATCGCCTGAACGCGGGCCCCGCCCGGCGGCGTATGGCCGAAGAGCTGCCAGGCGAGATCGAGCAGTTGGTCGCTGTCGCAGAACCGGCTCGGCAGCAGGAAGACGATGCACTCCTCCGGCAAATGCTCGACGGCCACCTGGCCGACGCTGCGGTCATAATTCTCGGGCAGGCCGCTATCGGCGATCACCGCATCGGCGGTGATCCGCATCCGTCCCGCCGGCGCCAGCAGCCGCGTGCACCAGTTGCCGAAACCGTCGCGATAGGCGCTGATCGGGACCGACGGCGTGATCCGAATCCGAGACCCGGCTGAAATGCACATGCAGCATCAGGATGACCGGGGTCGGTTGCGGGAAGTCATAGTCGATTTCGTAGCCGATCCTGAGTTTCACGCGGATGCTTTCCGCACGCCCTTGGCGCGCTGTCTGTGGCCCCTCAGCCTGAAATTGCATCATGCACGTTTTAAGCCAGATTTTCGATAGTTCGCTTGCGGCCGCCGCATTCGGAAATCCGGTCGGAGGCTGCGACCCACGGCCCGCCATCGCAGCCATTCGTTTCGCTTCTGGCGCCAATCAAGCAGTGTTGCTTGCGATGATGGCGCGCGCGCCCTAAACCACGCGCGCGCCATCTCGCGCGCGTCCCTGTCCGCTGCCGGAGAACAGTCCCATGGCCTTCCTTGCCGACGCCCTGAAGCGCGTGAAGCCGTCTGCGACCATCACCATCACGCAGAAGGCGCGGGACCTGAAAGCCCAGGGCAAGGATGTGATCTCGCTCTCGGTCGGCGAGCCGGATTTCGACACGCCCGACAATATCAAGGAGGCGGCCATCGCCGCCATCCGCCGCGGCGAGACCAAGTACACCCCCGTATCCGGCATTCCGCAGTTGCGCGAGGCGGTCGCCCGCAAGTTCAAACGCGAGAACGGGCTCGACTACAAGCCGAGCCAGACCATCGTCTCGACCGGCGGCAAGCATGTCATCTACAACGCGCTGCTGGCGACGCTGAACCCCGGCGACGAGGTGATCTGCGTCTCGCCCTATTGGGTCAGCTATCCCGAGATGGTGGCGCTCTGCGGCGGCACGGCGACCTTCGCCGAGACGAAGATCGAAAATGAGTTCAAGCTGCAGCCGGAAGAGCTGGAGCGGGCGATCACGCCGAAGACGAAATGGGTGATCCTGAACTCGCCCTCCAACCCGTCGGGCGCCGCCTACAGCCACGCCGAGATGAAGAAGCTCACCGATGTGCTGATGCGCCATCCGCATGTCTGGGTGCTGACCGACGACATGTACGAGCACCTCGTCTATGGCGATTTCCAGTTCGTCACCCCGGCCCAGGTCGAGCCCGGCCTGTACGAGCGCACGCTGACCATGAACGGCGTCTCGAAATCCTACGCCATGACCGGCTGGCGCATCGGCTACGCGGCCGGGCCGCAGCATCTGATGAACGCCATGGACCTGGTCCAGGGCCAGCAGACCTCGGGCACCTCGGCGATCTCGCAATGGGCGGCGGTCGAGGCGCTCGACGGCCCGCAGGACCATCTCCCCGTGTTCAAGAAGGCGTTCGAGCGCCGCCGCGATCTCGTCGTCTCCATGCTCAACCAGACCCGCGGCCTGGTCTGCCCCAAGCCCGAAGGCGCCTTCTACGTCTATCCCGACTGCTCGGCCCTGATCGGCAAGACCATGCCGAACGGCAAGGTGATCGAGACCGATGAGGATCTCGTCATGGGCATTCTCGAGTCGGAGGCCGTCGCCGCCGTGCACGGCTCGGCCTTCGGCCTCGGTCCGAATTTCCGCATCTCCTACGCCACCTCGGACGAGAAGCTGGAAGAGGCCTGCCGCCGCATCCAGCGCTATTGCGCCGAGTTGCGCTGAGAGCCGCGCTTGCACGGAACCGCATTTTGGGGCGCTGCCATGATCGGCAGCGCCCTTTTGATTCAGCAGGCGAGCGCGCAGACCGCCCTGCCCGCCCGCGATGCGCTCACGGCGGCGCAGGCCGGGCGTCTGCTCCTCATTGACATCCGCACCCCCTCCGAATGGACCGACACCGGCGTGGCGCTGGGAGCGGTCAGGCTCGATGCCGCTTCATCCGGCTTCGAGGTCAGGCTGGCGGGCTTGCGGCTCGACCATCCCGGCAAGCGCATCGCCCTGATCGACCGCACCGGGGGCCTTGCCGCCGGCGTGCAGCAGAAGCTCGCCCAGCGCGGCTGGCGCGACCTCGTCATCGTGCGCGGCGGCATGCTGGGGCCAGAGGGCTGGCTGTCGGAGAAGCTGCCGATTGGTTGGTGAGCGGCTCTGGCTTGTTGCAGGTCGGATTTTATCCTACCTTGCCAGAGGTCTTTGATGGAGCCTTCGCATGCAAAACGCGGAAAAAATCAGCATCACAATGACCTCCGAGATGATGCGCGTCATCCGGGAGAGCGTCGAGGCTGGCGAATACGCCTCCACAAGCGAAGCCATGCGGGACGCCTTCCGGGCCTGGCAGCGCGAGCGCGACGCGCATCGCGAACGGCTTGTGGCGATCAAGAGTCGTGTCACCCGTTCGATTGCCGATCCGCAGCCGGATCTCTCGGGAGACGAGGTCAGCCATCGCCTGGAGACTCTGGCCCTGAGAGCGGGCCTTGTTACGTCTTGAGGTCCGCTACCGTCCTGAGGCGATCGGCGATCTCGAGTCGGTATTCCTGAGCGTCCTGCAAGCCAGCCAAAGCGCCAGGGTCGCCACAGCCTTCGTCCAGCGGATCAGACTGCGCTGCGAGCGCATTGGCGACGCCCCGCGCGGAGGCCGGCCGCGGGACGATCTTTATCCGGCCTGCGCACCGTGCCTTTCGAGAGAACCGCGGTGATCGCCTATCTCACCGAGGAGAGCTGCGTCAGGGTCACGAATATTTTTTACGGCGGCAGAGATTACGAAGCCCTCTACCGCAGCGGCGGGGACTGAAAGCGCGCTCAAGCGCCACTGCGCGCCTCAGACGATATCCGCCAGCCGCGTATCCTGCGACAGCACCAGGCACCAATGCGGCTCGAAATCCGCGCCCAGCGGCCAGATCTGCTCCTTGAAGATCTCAAGCAGACGAGCCTGGTAGCGGTCGAACCATGAGCGCTGGCAGAGCACGAATTTCGTCGCCCCGACGATGGTCTCGCGATCGATGACGCAAAGCGGCACGATCTCCGGGTTCGCCTCGAGATAGGTCTGCACCGCGACCATCAGCGTCGGGTAGCCCGGGTGCAGCATGTCGTCGAGCACGATCAGCCCGCCATCCGCGAGGCAGGCGGTGGCCAGGTCGAGATCCTTGGCCAGCGCGGCGCGGGAATGTTCGCCGTCGATATGGATCATCCGGAACAGCCTGCCGCCGGCATGCCCGCGCAGCGCCTCCGGCGTCATCGCGCCGCTGTCGCCCTTGACCGTGACGCGCCGCTCGGGGCCGATGCCGTGTTTCAGGCAATTGGCCTCGAACCGGTCCTTCACCCCGGGGTTGGGCCAGGAGAAGATGTCGATTCCCAGCGCGACTTCGCCGGGCTCGAGCGCATGCGCGAGCGCTATGAAGAACCGCCCCTCGAAACAGCCGATCTCGGCGATCGGCCCGCCCAGCCCCTCTTCCGTCTGCAGGCGCAGCAACCGCGCGCAGATCGCGGCGGCGAAGCGCGAGGACATGCCGACGACGCTGTCATAGCCCTCGGCGAGATAGGCTGCGACGGCGGCATGGCCTGGCGTGGGGAGGATGGTCATGATGTGCTTTCAAGCCTTTGCCTGGACGGATGATCGGAATGACGGGGTGGCGAGACGCCGGCCGCGGCGGATCGCAAATCTGCGCTTCAGCCGCCCGCGACCTTGCGCGGACGCCCGCCTTTCAATCCGTTGACGCGCGCCGCGGCAGCCTTGGCCGGCGACGAAACCTGCCCCGCACGACGGGCCAGTTCCCGGCTCATCCAGTCGCGCGTCCCGAAGATCCCCGCGACCAGCGCCGGAACATAGAGGTCCGTATCCAAGGCGGGAATGTGCAGGTTCAGGCCAAGTCCATCGACCGAGATCACCGCAAAGTCGTCGGGGCGCGCCTGCTGCAATTCCTGCACGAGATTGACGGGAAAGGCGTAGCTGCACCCCGTCACCAGATTGAGGACGATGCGTCCGGTGGCGGGATCATAACTGGCTGACGACGCGCGAGGTTCGGTTTCGAGAACCAACTGGCCGCGCCGTTCGGCGGCTGCAATATCGGCATCAGCGATCTTGGCCATGGATACGGTCCCATTCCACGAGAAGCCGGCCGCGCCGCTCTTCGACTTCAGCGAGCAATCGGCGCAGGTCGACCCGCTTGATGCCGGCGCTGAATACGAGCGCAGAAGCGCCCCCTGGACCCAACAGATTTATCTTCGCCTGGCCCGATCCAATCACATGCACATGAGCCGGTTCGTGGTCGGACGTGTAGATGACGAACCGGAAGCCATGCGCGCGATGGACGACGACCATCAGGACGATATCCTAGCGGTTGGGTTTTTCCAAGCCAGTCAGGACTGAACGGGGGGACGAGCCCGTTGGCAGCCAGCGGATTGAGTGGCTGGCCTCGACCCAGGACTATGCCCCCCGGCTTGCCTGGAAAATAATGGCCGCGCCGGCCGCGATCAGCGCGAAACCGGCGGCGTGGTGCCAGCTCAGCGGCTGCTTCAGCCAGAACACGGAAAAGCCGGCGAAAACCAGCAGGGTGATGACCTCCTGCATGGTCTTGAGTTCGGCGGCGGAATAGACCGCCGAGCCGATGCGGTTGCCCGGGACGGCCAGCATGTATTCCGGCAGCGCGATCATCCAGCTCGCGAGAATGGCGAGCCAGATCGCCGTGCTCTTGTAGCTGAGATGCCCGTACCAGGCGAATGTCATGAACAGGTTCGAGCCGAACAGCATCAAAATCGGCACGATATGGGCGGTGGTGACGGCTGGCATGCAAAAGTCCTTGCAGCAAACGGACGATAGGGCGCAAGCGGGCGAAGCAGCGGCGGCGTTCACCCGTAACGCAGTTTCATCCCGAGGATGATCAGGATCGGGCAAAGCGTGATCGCATTGGCGAGGATCAGCGGCCACGACATCAGCAGCAGCCCATAGGCCAGCCAGAGGATAATGCCGAGCGCGAAGAACCCTTGCGTCCACAGCGAGATCGCGCGGGTATCCCGCGTCCTGATCGTCTGCGCCGCCTGCGGCACCCAGCACAGCGTGGTCAGCGTCGCGGCGACGAAGCCGAGCGTTTCGATCAGGGCGGGCGACATGGCGAAGGCTTTCGAAATCGGGGCGGGGCTGCTCGACCCGGATGGCGCCGCAGAGCTCTGCACGCAACCGGCGAATCGGTTCAAACCCCGTGCTATAGGCTGCGATGATGACAACTCCGATCCAGATCTACGTCGATGCCGACGCCTGCCCGGTCAAACCGGAAATCTATCGTGTCGCCGAGCGGCATCGCATCCAGGTCTTCGTCGTCGCCAACAGCTATATGGCCGTGCCGCGCGAGCCCTGGATCGAGCGCGTCATCGTCTCCGACGGGTTCGACGCCGCCGATGACTGGATCGCCGAACGGGTCGCGCGCGGGGCCATCGTCGTCACCGGCGATATTCCGCTGGCGGATCGCTGCATCAAGGCCGGCGCCGACGTCATCGGCCACACCGGCAGACCCTTCACCGACGCCTCGATCGGCATGGCGCTGGCGACGCGCGACATGATGGAGGATCTGCGCGCCATGGGCACGGCGTCGGGCGGGCCGAGGCCCTTCGCGGCCAAGGACCGCTCGGCCTTCCTGCAGGCGCTCGACCTCGCCATCCAACGGCTGAAGCGCGGCGGCTTCGCGCCGTAGCGGCGCCGCGGCGCGGCGCGGTCAGAGATCGGAGAAATCCCCACCCCGCCCTTTCCCGCTGGCGAAGCGCCCTGCGCCGGCCGCGCCTTCGCTTCCGATCGTGGCGACGCCGCCCGCCCATTCCCGCGCCAGCGCCGCGCGCAGCGGCAGGCCATGGCCGGCGATGGCGCTGCGCCGGTCGGCCAGCATCGCCCCTTGCGGGAAACGGGCGATCCGCTGCGCCATCGCTTCGGCCGCTTCGCGCGCGCCGCCAGCGGGCGTCACCTGCTCGCACAGGCCGATGCGCAAAGCCTCCTGCGCCTCGACCTTGCGGCCGGTCAGGATGATCTCGAGCGCCCGGCCCTGCCCGACCAGGCGCGGCAGCCGCACCGTGCCGCCATCGATCAACGGAATGCCCCAACGCCGGCAATACACCCCGAAATACGCGCTCTCGCCCATCACCCTGATGTCGCACCACAGCGCCAGCTCCATCCCGCCGGCGACGGCGGGACCCTCGATGGCGGCGATCAGCGGCTTCGACATCTCCAGCCGAGAAGGCCCCATGGGTCCGCGCGGCACGGCGCCATCGCCGTCGGGAAAGGCCAGCCCCTCCACGATCTCGGCCTGGAAACGCGCCTTGTCGGTAAAGGCCTGCGCGTATTTCAAATCCCAACCGGCGCAAAAGGCGCCGCCTTCGCCCCAGAACACGATGGCCGACACGCTGTCATCGGCATCGAGATCGAGAAACGCCCGCGTCAGCGCCTCGGCGCTCTCGGGATCCATGGCGTTGCGAGCTTCGGGACGGCTGTGGATGACGGTGGCGACCTTGCCGTCGCGTTCGATGCGGATCGTCATGCCCGATGCTCCCTTTGCAGACGGCGAATCCTGCCGTGCCTCCCGAGCCTAGCCTGCTATCTCTGCGGCGTATGCGCGGCTGGACGCATGCCGCCTTTGCCCTTAACTCTGCGCGATAGCGAGCCCGCGCACAAAAACCGGGCCTTCAGGGAGAATTCGATGTCGCTGACCCGCCGTTCCACGCTTGGCCTGATGGCCGGCGCCGTTGTCGCGCCCGGCCTCGTACGGGCCCAGAGCTTCCCGTCGCAGACCATCGCGCTCGTGGTGCCCTACCCCGCGGGCGGCCCCACCGACGCCATCGCCCGCTTCGTCGCGCAGGATCTGTCGACCAGCATCGGCCAGAACGTCATCGTCGAGAACCGGCCCGGCGCCTCTGGCGCAGTCGGCACGCGCGCCGTCGCCAAGGCCAATGCCGACGGCCACACCATCATTTTCGGCAACAACCAGACGCATGGCAACAACATGTTCCTGCTGAAGGAGCCGGGCTACGACGCGGTCAAGGATTTCGCCCCGCTCTGCGGCGTCGGCGCTTTCGAGCACGCCTTCGTCGTCCGCAACGAGCTGCCGGCCAAGTCGATCGCCGAGCTCGTCGCGCTCGCCAAGGCCGATCCGGGCAAGCTCAACTATGGCTCCACCGGCGTCGGCTCGGGCTCGCATCTCGCCATGGAGCTGTTCATGCAGCGCACCGGCATCAAGATGACGCATGTGCCGTTCCGCGGCGCGGCGCCGCTGGTGCAGGAGATCATCGGCGGGCGCATCGACATCGCCAACTCGACGCTGCCGAGCGTGCTGGAGCAGATCAAGGCCGGCTCGATGCGCGCCATCGCGCTGGCGAGCCCGGAACGCAATCCGCGCGCCCAGGACATCCCGACCCTGCGCGAACAGGGCGTCAGCAATGCCGACGCCGATTCCTGGGCCGCCTTCTTCGCGCCGGCCGCGACGCCCGCGCCCGTGCTCGACGCCTTGTCGAAGGCGATCATGGCCTCGCTCGCCAAGCCGGCGGTCAGCGAAGCCATCCTGAAACTCGGCTTCACCCTGAAGCCGCGCGACCCCGCCGCCTTCAAGCCCTATCACCAGCAGGAGATCGCGACCTGGAAGGGCATCATCGAGGCCGCCGGCGTCAAGCCGGAATAGCCGGCATGGCGGCGTTCGCAAGGGCGCGACGCTTCGGGCCTCTGGCGCTGTCGCTCTGGCTGGCGTTCGCGCCTGCCTCTGCGCGGGCCATCGAGACTGAGGCGGAAGCCGGCTGGCGGCTGCTGAAGCAGCCGGGCGCCGTCGCGCTGATGCGCCATGCCGATGCGCCGGGCACGGGCGACCCCTCGGAATTCAGGCTCGGCGATTGCGCGACCCAGCGCAATCTAGGCGCCGAGGGCCGCGCCCAGGCCGCCAGGCTGGGCCAGGAGTTCCGGCGCCGCGGCGTCGCCGTTTCGCAGATGCTGGTCAGCAAATGGTGCCGCACACGCGACACCGCCACGCTGATGGGGCTCGCCCCGGTAGTGGACGCCCCCGACGCGCTGAATTCCTTCTTCGAGCGGCGCAGCGAGCGGGAGGCTGCGACCGCGGCGCTGCGCCGCCGCCTGCAGGCGCTGCCAACCGACGCAGCTGCGGTGGTGATGGTGACGCACCAGGTCAACATCACAGCGCTGACCGGCGTTTTTCCGCAGTCGGGCGAGATGGTGGTGCTGCAGCGCGGCCCCGATGGCGCTCACCGACCGGTGGCGCGGTTGCAGTCGCGCTGAGCCGGCCCGCCCTTACTTTGCCGCGAGGCGCATGCAGAAGTCTGCGCTCAGTATCCAGAACGACCCGATAGCCGACCCGGATTGCGCGCAGGAGAACCGTATGGGCCAGATATCCGTCAAGCTCGCCACAGCCCTCGTCCTTTCGGGCATGTTCGCCGTCCCGCTCCAGGCGCAGCAGCGCTTTCCCTCGAGCGCGGGCGAACTCGTGGTGGAGACCGTGGCGACCGGGCTCGAGAACCCATGGTCCCTCGCCTTCCTGCCCGATGGCCGGATGCTGGTGACCGAGCGGCCGGGGCGGCTGCGGCTGGTGACGCCGCAGGGCCAGATCTCGCGCCCGCTCACCGGCCTGCCCAATGTCACCGGACGCGGCCAGGGCGGGCTGCTCGATGTCGCGCTCGATCCGAAATTCGCCGAGAACCGGCTGGTCTATTTCTCGTTTTCCGAACCGCGGCCCGGCGGCAACGGCACCAGCGTCGGCCGCGGTCGGCTCAATGCCGGTTATACGGGGCTGGACGACGTCAAGGTCATCTTCCAGCAGATGCCGGCGATCAACAGCGCAATGCATTTCGGCTCGCGACTCGTCTTCGACCGCACGGGGGCGTTGTTTGTCACGCTGGGTGACCGGTTCGGCCATAAGGAGGAAGCGCAGAACCCTGCCAATCACATCGGCAAGCTCGTTCGCATCGGCCCTGGCGGCGGCGCGCCGGCGGATAATCCAAAAAAGCAGGGTTGGCAGCCCGAAATCTGGTCGATCGGCCATCGCAACGTCCAAGGCGCGGCGCTGCATCCCGGCAGCGGCCAGCTCTGGACGGTGGAGCATGGTGCCCGCGGCGGCGACGAGGTCAACGCGCCCAAGTCCGGGCTGAACTATGGCTGGCCCGTCATCACCTACGGCATCGATTATTCCGGCGCCAAGATCGGCGAGGGCACGTCCAAGCCCGGCATGGAGCAGCCGCTGTTCTACTGGGACCCGTCGATCGCGCCTTCGGGCGCGGCCTTCTACACCGGCGAGCGCTGGCCCGCCTGGAAGAACTCGCTCTTCGTCGGCGCGCTGGCCGGGCAGATGCTGATCCGCCTTTCCACCAATGGCGAGACCGTGACGGGCGAAGAGCGGCTGCTGACGACGCTGGGCGAGCGCATCCGCGACGTGCGCCAGGGGCCGGACGGCTATCTTTATCTGCTGGCCGACGACGCCAAGGGCCGGCTGCTGCGGGTCAGGCCGGCGCAGTAGCGAGCGTCTGCCTTGCGACGACGGAAGGAGCCTTCTCAAGCCCTCATCCTGAGGAGGCCCGAAGGGCCGTCTCGAAGGATGGTCCAGCGGTCAGCCCGAGCCTCATGAGCATCCTTCGAGACGCTGCTGCGCAGCTCCTCAGGATGAGGGCTGAGTGACGTGAGGGGGCCGGGTAACAGTTGAGGTCCCCGAGCGCGGCCACGAAGCAACCGGGCGGGGCTAACGCCCCTGCGCTCGCGGCAACCCGCCATCACCCCTTGCGCGCCGCCCACAGATCGGGCCGGCGTGCGCGGGTGATCGCCTCGGCCTGTTCGCGTCGCCAGCGCGCGATGCGGGCGTGATCGCCGGAGAGCAGCGCCTCGGGCAGGCCCCGCCCCTCCCATTCCCGCGGCCGCGTATAGTGCGGATATTCCAGCAGCCCGTCCTCGAAGCTTTCGTCGGCTCCTGAAGCTTCCTTGCCCATCACGCCGGGAATCAGCCTGACGCAGGCGTCGAGCACCACCATCGCCGCCATTTCGCCGCCCGACAGGATGTAGTCGCCGATCGAGACCTCGGTCAGAGCCCGCCCCTCGATCACCCGCTCGTCGACGCCCTCGAACCGCCCGCAGACGATCACTGCGCCCTCGCTGGCGACGAGCTCACGCACATAGGCCTGGTCCAGCCGTCGGCCACGCGGCGACATCAGCAGGCGCGGACGCGTATCCTCGGACGGCACGGCCGCGTCGATCGCCGCCGCCAGCACGTCGCAGCGCAGCACCATGCCGGCTCCGCCGCCGGCTGGATTGTCATCGACATTGCGGTGGCGGCCGATGCCATGCTCGCGGATCTGGTGCGCATCGAGGCTCCACAGCCCCTTGCGCAGCGCCTCCCCGGCCAGGGAGGCGCCGAGCGGCCCCGGAAACATCTCGGGATAGAGCGTCAGGATGGTGGCGCGGAATGCCATCGCTCAAGCAAAGCGCAGCGCAGGCAGCCCGTCCAGCCCCGCGAAATCGCGCGCGCTGGCGACGACGTTGTCGAAGCCGGCGAAATCATCCGCGCCCAGCATCGTCAGCATCGCCACGGCCCGCATCCCGGCCCGGCGCGCCGCTTCGACGCCGAGCGGCGCATCCTCGTAGACGAGGCAGCTTTGCGGGGGCACGCCCATGCGTTCGGCCGCCGCCAGGAACATGTCGGGATGCGGCTTGCCGCGAAAACCCTGGCTCGGCGAGACGATGGTGGCGAAACGCGCGCGGAGCGCCAGCGTGTCCAGCACCACGTCGATATTGGCCGGCGGCGCGGCGGAGGCCACGGCCATCGGCAGCCCCTGCGCCTCGGCCCGGGCCATCAGCTCCAGCAGCCCTGCCAACGGAGCGACATGCGGCCGGTAATTCGCGCGATAAAGCTCTTCCTTGCTCTCCGACAAGCGCAGGATCGTGTCGGCGTCGGCGTCCGGAAAATAGCCGCCGAGGATCTCGGCATTGGCCTTTCCCGCCGTCGCCTTGAAGAACCCGTCACGCTGGAAGGGCAGGCCCTGCTCCCGGTGCCAGATTTCCCAGGCGTCGTCATGAAAGCGCATATTGTCGACGATGGTGCCGTCCATGTCGAAGATCAGCGCGCGGACCTCACTCATCGTCCTCGACCTCGAACAATCCGGCCGGCGGCAGAGCTTCGATCCGCTTCTCGGCGATCAGAATGCGTGGCGCGAAGGCCTTGGTGAAGGGCATCAGCACGGAACGCCCGTCTGGCGTCGCGATATCCAGCAGGTCGCCCGCGCCGTAATTGTCGACCGATGTCACCTTGCCGAGCACCGCGCCATCGGGACCGACCACGTCGCAGCCGATCAGATCGGCCTGGAGGAACTCGTCCTCATCCTCCGGCGGCGGCAGCTTTTCGCGCGCGACATGCAGTTTCACGCCGTTCAGCGCCTCTGCCGCCTCGCGGCTCGCTACGCCCTTGAGCCGCGCGACGACCACCTCCTTGGCAGGGCGGACATCGACGATCTCATGCAGCCGCCCGGCCTCGTCGACGAGAGGGCCGTATCCGGCGATGGCGAGCGGATCGGCCGTGAAGGCCTTGATCCGAACCTCGCCCTTGACGCCATGCGCGGCGCCGATGACGCCGAGCAGCACGAGTTGGTCCGAAAGGCTCATCGTTCAAGCTCCACAGCCACGGCTGGCGGCACGGCAGCCCCCTCAGCCCACCCCCGCAGCCCTCATCCTGCGGAGCGCCGAAGGCGTGTCTCGAAGGATGCTCCAGCTCGCTCGGAACCCGCCTTCTGGACCATCCTTCGAGACGCCGCTTTCGCGGCTCCTCAGGATGAGGGCTGGGAGGCGTTCAGACCGGCAAGAGAGGTAGACGCACCCGCCCATCCCCATGGCCGCTAAGCTCATGGGTTCCGGGCTCGCGCCAGAGGCGCGCACCGGAAGGCCCGGGCGCGCCGCGTCACAATCACGCCTCGGCTTCGGCCGGGGCAGCGCTCTTGGCGGCATTCTTCTCGGCGCGCTCCTTGGCCTTCTCGCCGGGAACGGCCTTGTTCGGGTTGTTGCGGGCCGGGCGCTTGGCGACGCCGGCGGCGTCGAGGAAGCGCAGCACGCGGTCGGTCGGCTGGGCGCCCTTGGCGAGCCAGTCCTTGGCCTTTTCGAGATCCAGGATCACGCGCTCGGGCGAATCCTTGGCCTTCATCGGATCATAGGAGCCGATCTTCTCGATGAAGCGCCCATCGCGCGGCGAGCGGGCATCGGCCACGACGATGCGGTAGTAAGGGCGCTTCTTGGCGCCGCCACGGGTGAGGCGGATCTTGAGGGACATGCTCGTCTTCCTTGCTTGGTCAGTCTGGGCTGGCCGGTGGCCAGCGCGGGTTGAGGGAAATCAGGCTTTGTTGTCTTCGACCAATTGATCGATCGCGGCCCAGGGATCGTCCTTCATGCCTGTCGACGTGAAGATTTCGAGATCGATGGACCCGTCCTCGAGAACGTCGATTTCCCAGTATTCCCCGGGCGCGTGCACGAGAAAGGAGAAGGCGTCGTCCCGGTAGGATGAGGTTTCGTAAGACAGGTTGGCGTCGTCGAGGCGCGCCTTGACCTGCTTGAACACGTCGAACATGCCGACGCGCATTTCAGTGGGCTTTGTCATTTTTTCTTGCCTCCGAAGGGATTGGTCCCCCCAAGCCCCGGCAGCCCGCCCAATCCGGGCAGTTTCGGCATCATGCCCGCAGGCGGCGTCACGCCCTTGGGCAGGCCGGGGAAGCCGCCCGGCGGCAGGCCGGGCATGCCGCCGCCGCCCAGCTGCTTCTGCAGCTGTTCGAGCTGGGCCGGATCCATCTTGGACGGGTCGAGCCCGCCCGGCAGACCGCCGCCGCCGCCGAGCCCGAACATCGAGCCGAGCCTGCCGAGCATGCCGCCCTTCTGGCGCGCCATCTGCTTCATCATATCCGCCATCTGGCGGTGCATCTTGAGCAGCTTGTTGATCGCCTCGGGCGTGGTGCCGGAGCCTGAGGCGATGCGCTTCTTGCGGCTGTTCTTGAGCAGGTCGGGATTCTTGCGCTCGGCCGCCGTCATCGAATTGATGATCGCGATCTGGCGCGCGATCATCCTGTCGTCGACCTTGGCGTTGGCGAGCTGCTGCTTCATCTGGCCCATGCCGGGCAGCATGCCCATCACGCCGCCGAAGCCGCCCATCTTCTCCATCTGCTGGAGCTGGGTCTTGAGATCGGAGAGGTCGAAATTGCCCTTGGCCAGGCGCTGCGCCATGGCCTGCGCCTTGTCGGCGTCGACCGTCTCGGCCGCGCGCTCGACCAGGCTGACGATGTCGCCCATGCCGAGAATGCGGTTGGCGACGCGCGAGGGGTGGAAATCCTCCAGCGCATCGGTCTTTTCGCCGGTGCCGACGAGCTTGATCGGCTTGCCGGTGACGGCGCGCATCGACAAGGCCGCGCCGCCGCGGGAATCGCCGTCCATGCGGGTCAGCACGATGCCGGTCAGCCCGACGCGGGCGTCGAAAGCGCGGGCGGTGTTGACCGCGTCCTGACCGGTCAGCGCATCGGCGACCAGCAGCACCTCATGCGGATTGGTCGCGGCCTTCACCTCGGCGACTTCCGCCATCAGCGTGTCGTCGAGCGTGACGCGGCCGGCCGTGTCCAGCATCACCACGTCGTAGCCGCCGAGCCTGGCGGCCTCGATCGCGCGCCGGGCGATCTGCACGGCCGACTGGCCGGCGACGATCGGCAGCGTTGCGACGCCAACCTGCTGGCCGAGCACGGCGAGCTGCTCCATCGCGGCCGGGCGGCGCGTGTCGAGCGAGGCCATCAGCACCCGCTTCTTGTTTCGGTCGGTGAGGCGCTTGGCGATCTTGGCGGTGGAGGTGGTTTTGCCGGAGCCCTGCAGACCCACCATCAGGATCGGCACGGGCGGCACCGCGTCGAGCGTGATGCCCTCGCCTTCGCCGCCGAGCGTGTCGATCAGCACGTCGTTGACGATCTTGATGACCTGCTGGCCGGGCGTGACCGATTTCAGCACCTCGGCGCCGACGGCGCGCTCGCGCACCTTCTCGGTGAAGCTGCGCACCACTTCGAGCGCGACATCGGCCTCGAGCAGGGCCTTGCGCACTTCGCGCAGCGCGGCGTTGACATCCTCCTCGGTCAGCGAACCCCTGCGGGTCAGCCCCGCAAGGATGCCTGATAGCCTGTCGCTGAGAGTGCCGAACATGCGGACCTGCTTGCTTGCCTCGGGATGCCGCCAGCGCAGGGACCGTGCCGCCAAACGGTTTCGCGCCCGAGGGCGCAGTCGCGCTGTCGGGCGTTGACCTCCAGGCTCATAGGGCTCTCGCGAGCGGCCCGGTCGGCGGATGCGGTCTCGACGATGTCGGCGAAACGAATGCCGGGGTTAAAGCGGAAGATTGTGGCGAAAGTCAAGGTTCGCGCCGCCGATCTCCGCCGTCATTGCGAGCGCAACGAAGCAACCCAGGCGCGCCCGGCCTGGCCGGCCCTGGCTTGCTTCGTCGCTGACGCTCCTCGCAATGACGGATGGAGGCAGATGAGCGCGGCAAATCCGGCGCGACCTTAACCGCGCAGGAACTTAAGCAGATTCATGGTGTTGCTCCATCATGCCCAGCCCCCGATCCCGGACCCGTTCATGACCAAGCCCCTGCTCGCGGCAGCCCTCCTCGCCACCGCCGTCGCCCTCTCCGCCTGCGCCGCAGCCCCCACCGGCCCGATGAGCGCCTCCTCGGCCCAGAGGCTCGCATCCGTCAAGGTCGATCCCGTTCAGGCCGGGCGCCTGATCAACGGCTACCGCGCCAGCCAGGGCCTGCCGCCGCTGCGACTCGACCCCAAGCTCACCGCCATGGCGCAGCAGCAGTCCAACGCCATGGCCGCCGCCAACAGCCTGTCGCATGATGTCGGCGGCAGCTTCACCGCCCGCATCCAGCAGGCCAGGCTCAACACCGGACGCGCCGCGGAAAACCTCGGGGCCGGCTATTTCTCGACCGAAGAAGCGGTCGCCGGCTGGCGCGCCTCGTCGGGCCACGACGCCAATCTGCGCCTGCCCGACGTCACCCGCTACGGCATCGCCCTGACCAAATCGCCCAATTCGAGCTATGGGGCCTGGTGGACGCTGGTCGTCGCGGCGGGATCCTGACGCCGCAAGCCTCCTGGGAGGAGACGCGGGAGAGATGACCAAACGTCATTGAAGGGGCTTTACAACGGCGGCGGGGTGGTGATTGCTGCGGCGCAAACCTGTTATTGGCAAACCGAGACCATGACCGACAAAACGGCCGTCACGACCCATCCGATCCTGCCACTGCTCGCCGAACGCTGGAGCCCGCGCGCCTTCACGCAAGCCCCGGTCGATCCCGCCAGCCTTGGCTCGCTGTTCGAGGCGGCGCGCTGGGCGCCCTCCGCCAGCAATCTCCAACCCTGGGGTTTCGTGCACGCCGCCAAGGACAGCGACGCCTTCGCGCGCATCGTAGGCGCGCTGGCCCCGGGCAACGTGATCTGGGCCCAGCATGCGCCGCTGCTGATCGTCGGCGTCGCCGAACTCAGCAAGGCCGATGGCAGCCCTCACCTCTACGGCCGCTACGACCTCGGCCAGTCTGTCGCGCATCTCTCGGTGCAGGCGGCGGCGATGGGCCTGCATCTGCACCAGATGGCGGGTTTCGACGCCGCCAAGGCGCGCGATGCGATCGCTCTGCCGGAAAGCCACGAGCCGGTGGTGATCATTGCGCTGGGCCGACGCGGCGACGCCGCGCAGTTGCCGCCGCCCTTCGATGAGCGCGAGCGCGCGCCCCGCACCCGCAAGCCGCGCGACAGCTTCGTCTTCGACGGCGTCTGGGCTTCGACACAGGGCTGACAGGGGAGCCGCCGGCCATGAGCATCGAGAGCTGGGCCGCGTTCGCCGCCGCCACCGCAGTGCTGCTCGTCATCCCCGGCCCGACGATCCTGCTGGTGATCTCCTATGCGCTGGGCCAGGGCTGGCGCACGGCCTTCCCCATGGCGGTCGGGGTCGCACTCGGCGACTTCACCGCCATGACGTTGTCGATGCTCGGCGTCGGCGCGCTGCTCGCCAGTTCGGCCGCCGTCTTCACCGCGCTGAAATGGGTCGGCGCCGCCTATCTGATCTATCTCGGCGTCAAGCTCTTCCGGGCCGGCGGCGCGCTGGACGCCAAGCCGCGCGTCGATGCGACGCCGCCCTGGCGCATGCTCGGCCATGCCTGGCTGGTCACGGCGCTGAATCCGAAAGGCATCACCTTCTTCATCGCCTTCCTGCCGCAGTTCCTCGATCCGAAGCAGGACTTCTGGACGCAGATGCTGATCTTCGAGACGACCTTCGTGACGCTCGCCTTCGCCAACGCCTTCGGCTACGCGCTCATCGCCTCGCGAGCGCGCTCGCTGATCGGCAATACCCGCGCCATTGGCCTGTTCAACAAGGCAGGCGGGACCTTGCTGGTCGGCGCCGGCGTGGCGACCGTCGCCATGCGGTCCCCAGGCTGACGCGGGGAAAATACGCCTTGGGAGGGCGCGCATTTGCCGCCCACTGGCGGAGCTCTCCCGCCTTCCGCCCTTGACGCCAGCCGACACGCGCCCACCTCTCAGGCCATGAACCGTCGCAAACTGCTCTCCTTCGTCGGCATCCCCGCCATCCTGGCCAGCACAGGCTTCGCCTGGGCGTCCGTCACGCGCTCGCGCAACCCCTACTACCAGGGGCCGGTGAGCGAAAACTTCGATGGCTTGCGCTTCACCGATGGAAGGCCGGTCACCAAGGGGCTGATGGATGTGCTGCGCTGGCAGACCAGCGCGCGCCAGCGCGAGCCCTTCCCCGAGCATTACCCGACGCCGCCGCAGGACAGGCCGCCGGCCCGATTCGCGGGCTTCCGCATCGTTCACCTCGGCCACGCCTCCTTCCTCTATCAGATCGCCGGGCTGAACATCCTGATCGATCCCGTCTATTCGGAGCGGGCCAGCCCGCTCGCCTTCCTCGGTCCCAAGCGCGTCAACGATCCTGGCGTCGCCTTCGAGGCGCTGCCGCCGATCGACTATGTGCTGATCACGCATAATCATTACGACCATCTCGACATCGAGACGCTGGCGCGGCTCCATGCCCGCGACAAGCCGCGCATGGTGATGCCGCTCGGCAATGACACGATCGTCAGGGCGCGCATTCCCGACGTCGCCGCAGAGGCGCATGACTGGCGCGCCAGGCTGGCTCTCAGCGACGCGGTGAGCCTGACGCTCGCCCCGACCTATCACTGGTCGGCGCGCGGCGCCTTCGACCGTCGCATGGCGCTGTGGTGCTCGTTCATCTTGGAAACGGCGCAGGCGAAGCTCTT
>JBKBRD010000014.1:0-23733 GCA_046292405.1 Allobosea sp.
CTGGATCATCGGCTTCCTCAGCTTCCGCGCCGGCTTGCGCGGCTCCTATTTCGCGCTGGTGACGCTGGCCTTCGCCGAGGTGCTGCGCATTCTCGCCAATGCCGCGGGCTTCACCGGCGGCGCGGCCGGGCTGCTGCTCAAGCTCGATCTCGGCTTCGCCAATCTGCAGTTCTCCAGCCGCGCCCAGTTCCTCTGGCTGGCGCTGGGCTTCGTCGCCATCGGCCTGCTGATCTCGCAGCGCATCGCCGCCACCCGCTTCGGCGCCCAGCTCGTCGCCGTGCGCGAGAACGAGGATGCCGCCAAGGCGCTGGGCGTCGACGTGCTTTCCGTCAAGCTGCGCGCCATCGCCATCTCCGGCGCGATGACGGCGGCCGCCGGCGTGCTCTATCTGCAATATTTCCTCTATATCGACGCCCAGATCGCCTATGGCGTCTGGATCTCGGTGGAGGCGCTGCTCGCCTCGATGGTCGGCGGGCGCGGGCTGGTTCTGGGTCCGATCATCGGCGCTTTCACCCTGCACGGGCTCGGCGAGGCGACCAAGGCTTTCGCCGGCCGCGTGCCGGGCATCGACCTGATGGTCTATGGCGGCGTGCTGATCATCGTCGTCGCCTTAGCGCCCGGCGGCGTGCTCGGGCTGCTCGGCAAGCTCAGGCCGAAACCCCGCCGCAAGGGGGAGGCCGCGTGATGCTCGAGGTGCAGGACGTCACCATGCGCTTCGGGGGGCTCGTCGCCGTCGGCGGCGCCTCCTTCAGCGTGCCCAAGGGCGCCATCGTCGGGCTGATCGGCCCCAACGGCGCCGGCAAGACCACGCTCTTCGCCATCATCGCCGGCTTCCTCGCCCCCACGGCCGGGCGCATCCGCTTCGAGGGCGACGACATCACCGCGACGCCGACGCATCGCCGGGCCGAGCGCGGCATTGCCCGCACCTTCCAGATCGTCCAGCCCTTCGCCGGACTGGATGTGCGCGAGAACATCGCGGTCGGCGCCTATCTGCGCCATGCCTCCTCTCGCCAGGCGCATGAACGCGCCGAAGCCGTGGCCCATCGCGTCGGGCTCGGTCCCGATCTCGACAAGCCCGCCGCCAGCCTGACCGTGGCCGGCCGCAAGCGGCTGGAGCTGGCGCGCGCGCTGGCGACCGAGCCGAAGCTGCTGCTGCTCGACGAGGTTCTGGCCGGGCTCAACCCCTCGGAGATCCGCGACATCGTCCCCGTCATTCGCGCCATTCGCGACGATGGCGTCACCATCCTGATGATCGAACATGTCATGCAGGCGGTGATGAATCTCTGCGAGCACGTCCATGTGCTGGCGCAGGGCAAGATGATCGCACAAGGGAACCCGGCCCAGGTTTGCGCCGACCCCGCCGTGGTCGAGGCCTATCTCGGGCGCGGCGCGGCCGAGCGGCTGCGCAGCGGGGAGGCCTCCCATGCTTGAAGTCAAGGGCCTGCGAGCCGGCTACGGCCCCGTCGAGGTGCTGCGCGGCATCGATCTGACGGTCGGCGCCGGCGAGATCGTCGCCGTGCTCGGCTCCAACGGCGTCGGCAAGACCACGCTGAACAAGGTGCTTTCGGGCGTGCTGCCGGCCAGCGAGGGCACGATTTCGTTCGACGGCCGGCCGCTGACCGGCGCGTCGCCCGCGGCGATCGTCGCGTCCGGGCTGATCCATGTCCCCGAGGGCCGCAAGATCTTCCCGAACATGAATGTCCGGGAAAACCTCGAGCTCGGCAGCTATCGCCGCGCCAGGCCTAACCGCGCCCGCAATCTCGAGCGCGTCTTTTCGACCTTTCCGCGGCTGCGCGAGCGCATGGCGCAGGCGGCCGGCACCCTGTCGGGCGGCGAGCAGCAGATGCTGGCGATCGGGCGCGGCATGATGGCCGAGCCGCGCCTGCTCATTCTCGACGAGCCCTCTCTGGGCCTGTCGCCGCTGCTGGTCGAGGAGATGTTCGCGCTGATCGGCCAACTCAACCGCGAGGGCATGCCGATCATGCTGGTCGAGCAGAACGTCGTGCAGTCGCTTGAGATCGCGGCGCGCGCCTATATCGTCGAGAACGGCGCCGTCACCCTGTCGGGATCGGCGGCCCAGATCAGCGCCAATCCCGAACTCAAACGCGCCTATCTCGGGCTGTAGGGGCAGGCGATGGCGATCCACACCCAGGGCCTCATCCCCGCTTCCGTGCTGCTGGCGGAGCCGCGCCCGCAATGGCTCTCGCGCTGGGGCGATTTCGCCACTGCATTCACGCTCTCCGACGGGCCGCTGCTGGCGCAGGCGAAGCTCGTGCTGCTCGATTGCCTCGGCGCGATCGCCGCCGGCATGCAGGAGCCGGAGATGCGGGCGCTGACCGCTCGTCTTGCGCGTCGTGGCGGCGGGGCCGTCGCGGTCGGCGCGGGGCTGACGCTGCAGCCTTCGGACGCCGCTTTCGCCAATGGCGTCGCCGGCACGATGCTGGAGCTCGACGAGGGCAACAGCTTCGCCCGCGGCCATCCCGGCATCCATGTCCTGCCCGCAGCGCTGGCGGCGCAGCCGCTGGCGGAAGTCTCCGGCCGGGCCTTTCTCACCGCCTTCGTGCTCGGCTACGAGATCGGCGCGCGCATCGGCGCGGCCTCGCGCCTGCGCCCGACCGTCCATCCCCATGGCGCCTGGGGCACGGTCGGCGCGGCTCTTGCCGTGGCGAAGCTGGACGGCGCGGAGGCGCAGGAGCTGATCGAGACCGTCAACGTCTCGGCCGCGCTCAGCACCGCCGCCAGCCTGCGCGCCATGCTGGAGGGCGCCACCGTCCGCAACGCCTATGCCGGGCTGGCAGCCCGCAACGGCCTCACCGCCCATGACCTCGTCGCCAGCGGTTTCACCGGCGAGATCGACGGGGTGCGCAGCGTCTACGCCTCTGTCATCGGCGAGAGCTTCGCAGCCGACGCCATGCTGGACCAGCTCGGCAGCCGCTGGGAGATGCAGCGCAATTACTTCAAGCGCCACGCCGCCTGCCGCTTCACCCATGGCGCGCTCGATGTCGTGGCCGCGCTGCTGGCCCGGCACGGGCCGCTCGACCCGGCGCAGGTGACGGGCGTCGAGGTCCAGTCCTACGCCCTGGCGGCGCAGCTCGATGCGCCTGCGCCGCAGAACATGCTGGCGGCGAAATTCTCGCTGCCCTTCGCCATCGCCACGACCATCGCCCATGGCGCCGCGACCGTGCCGGCCTTCCGCGCTCCGGCGCTGGCGGATGGCGCCATCATGGCGCTGGCCGGCCGCGTCGTCGTCGACGAGGATCCCGCGCTCAGCGCCATGCTGCCGGCGAAACGCCCGGCCCGGGTCGCGATCCATCTCGCCGACGGGCGCGTGCTGCGCGGCGAGACCTTCACCAATCGCGGCGACGCCAGCGACCCCTATCTCCCCGCCGAGGTCGAGGCCAAGTTCATGGAACTGGCCGTCCCCGTCTGGGGGCGAGCCCATGCCGACGCCATCCACCATGCCGTCGCGACGCTGGAGCAGGCTGACGCCCTCTCCGGTTTCAAGACCCTGATTGCCGAGCCACCGCTCGAGGACAGATAAGATGAGCCTTAAACAGAGACTGACGCAGGGCCGGCCCATCGTCGCGCCGGGAATCTACGATGCGCTGACCGCCTCGCTCGCCACCGAGGCGGGTTTCGAGGCGGTCTATTTGTCGGGCGCGGCCATCGCCTATACCCGCCTCGGACGGCCCGATATCGGGCTGGTCTCGATGAGCGAGGTCGCCGATGTCATCGCCCTCGTGCGCGACCGGGTTCCGACGCCGATGATCGTCGACGCCGATAACGGCTACGGCAATGCGCTCAACGTTCAGCGCACGGTCAGGACCTTCGAACGGGCCGGCGCCAGCGCCATCCAGATCGAAGACCAGACCATGCCCAAGCGCTGCGGGCATCTGCAGGACAAGAGCCTGATCGGCGCGGGCGAGATGGCCGGCAAGATCAGGGCGGCGGTCGACGCCCGCCACAGCCAGGAGACGCTGATCATCGCCCGCACGGACGCCGTGGCCGTGGAGGGCTTCGACAGCGCCATCGCCCGCGCTTCGCTCTATGCCGAAGCCGGGGCGGACGTGCTCTTCGTCGAGGCGCCGCGCTCCCGCGAGCAGCTGACGCAGATCGTCGCCGTGCTCGGGGCCTCGCGGCCGCTGCTGGTCAACATGGTCGAGGGCGGCGACACCCCGCTCGCCGCCGCAAGCGATCTCGGCGAGATCGGCTTCAGCATCGTCATCTTCCCCGGCGGCATCGTGCGCGCCATCGCCCGCACGGCGCGCGATTATTACCAGTCGCTCCACCGGCACGGCACCAACGCGCCCTTCGGCGAGCGCATGTTCGATTTCACCGCGTTGAACGCGCTGATCGGCACGCCCGACATGCTGGCGCGCGGGCGCAGCTACGAGGACGCCACAACGACCCCGTCGACGCAGAAGGACGATGCGGCATGAGCGGCATCGATCCCGTCACGCTCGCCGTCCTCAAGGGGCGGCTCGAGCAGATCGCCGACGAGATGGACGCGACGCTGTTCCGCTCCGCCTTCAACCCGATCATTGCCGAGGCGCGCGACGCCTGCCACGGCCTCTATCACGCGGTCTCCGGCGACACGCTGGTGCAGGGCGCCAACGGCCTGCCGATCTTCGTCGGCGCCATGGCCTTCGCCGTCAAGGCGGTGATCGACAAGGTCGCCCGCGATGGCGGGCTCGAAGCCGGCGACACCTTTCTCTTCAACGATCCCTATCAGGGCGGCACGCATCTCAACGACTTCCGGCTGGTGCGGCCGATCTTCCGCGACGGGCAGCTGTTCTGCTGGCTCGCCTCCGTCGGCCATTGGCTCGACATCGGCGGCAATGTGCCCGGCGGCTACAATCCCAAGGCGACCGAGAGCCATCAGGAGGGCGTGCGCTTCCCGCCGGTGAAGCTGTTTTCGGCCGGCCGGCTGAACCAGGACATCGTCGATCTGCTCGCCGCCAATTCGCGCGTGCCGATGTCGAACTGGGGCGATCTCAACGGCCAGCTCAACGCGCTCGACCTCGGCGAGCGCAGGCTCGGCGCGCTGATCGACGACTACGGCGCCGCCACGCTGGCGACCGCCTTCGACGCCTTTTCCGAGCGCGCGGAGGCGCTGATGCGCAGCGCCATCCGCGCCCTGCCGGACGGGCGCTATTCCTTCGAGGACGTGCTCGACAATGACGGCATCACCGACGATCTGCTGACCGTCGCGCTCGATCTCACCATTGCCGGCGACCGCATGGAGCTCGATTTCTCGCGCTCTTCCCCACCGGCCCAGGGGCCGATCAACATCTCCTACGCCACCACCGTCGCCGCCTGCTATGTCGCGCTGAAGCACGTCTTCACCGACGTGCCCGCCAATGCCGGCTGCCTCAGGCCGATCAGCTTCGTCATCCCCGCCACGACCCTGCTCGGCGCCACGGCGCCCAAGCCGATGGCGGGCTATACCGAAACCATCCTGCGGCTGATCGGGGTCATGCTGGGCGCGCTCGCCAAGGCCGATCCGGCCCGCGCCACCGCAGCCCCCTTCGGCACGATCAACGCGCTCTCCTTCGCCGGCCACCGCGCCAATGGCGCGCGCTGGGTGATGTTCTCCTTCTTCGGCGGCGGGCTGGGCGGCAACCCCGAGACGGACGGGCTCAACCACGCCAACAACCCGATCTCGACCGCCACCATCCCGCCAGCCGAGATCCTCGAGGCGAGCTATCCCGTGATGTTCCGGCAATGGGCGCTGCGGCCGGATTCGGCCGGCGCCGGCACGCATCGCGGCGGGCTCGGCGCAATCTACGAGGTCGAGGCCCTGTCGGATGCGGAGGTCTTCCTGCTCGGCGAGCGCGGCAAGGTCGCGCCATTCGGCGTCGCCGGCGGCGGGCCGGCCGCGCTGAACCGCTTCAGCTGGGAAACGGCTGAGGGCCGCGCCTCGCCGCCGCTCGTCTCGAAAGTGACCGGCGTGCCCGTGCCCACTGGGCGCGCCGTGCGGCTGGAGACGCCGGGCGGCGGCGGCTGGGGCGATCCCAGGCAGCGCGACTCGGCGCTCGTCGGGCGCGATGTCAGGCTCGGCTATGTCAGCGTGCAGGCCGCGCATGACGCCTATGGCGTTGTCTCCACCGAAGCCGGAATTGTCGATCAGGCGGCCACTGCCGCACTGCGAAAGGGTCAGGCGGCATGAACGCCCCGGTGATGAACAAGAACGGCCGCATCGTCGGCGTCGATGTCGGCGGCACCTTCACCGACCTGTTTTTCTATGACGAGCCGGCTAAACAATTCCGCACCGCCAAGGTCCCCTCCAATCGCGGCGACGAGGCGGTGGGCTTTCTCGAGGGGCTGAAGGTCTTCGGCGCCATCGCCGATCTCTCTTCCGTCGTGCACGGCACTACTGTCGGCACCAATGCGCTGCTGGAGCGCAAGGGCGCCCGCGCCGGGCTGATCACCACCCGCGGCTTCCGCGACGTGCTGGAAATGCGCCGCCGCGACCGCCGCCATACCTGGGGCCTCTGGGGCGATTTCGTCCCGGTGATCGACCGCGACCTGCGGCTGGAGGTCGATGAGCGCACGCTCGCCGATGGCGCGATCCGCCAGGCGCTCGACATCGATCAGGTCCGCGCCGCCGCGCTGCAGCTCAGGCAGGCCGGCTGCGAGGCGCTCGCCATCGTCTTCGTCAACGCCTATGCGAATCCGGCTAACGAGATCGCGGCGCTGGAAGCGGCCGCCTCGGTCTGGCCCAATGGCAACATCGCCTGCTCGAGCCAGATCCTTCCCGAGATCCGGGAGTTCGAGCGGACCTCGACCACGGCGCTCAACGCCTATCTCCAGCCCGTGGTCGGCAGCTATCTCGGCAAGCTCGACGCGGCGCTGTCCTCCGAGGGCTTCGGCGGGCGCTTCCACATCGTCCAGTCCAATGGCGGGGTGATGTCGACGCAGACGGCGCGCAGGCTGCCGGTGCGCACCGCGCTTTCGGGTCCGGCAGCCGGCGTGATCGCAGCGGCGGCCATCGCCGAGGCCGCGGGTTTCCCCGATGTCATCACCGGCGATCTTGGCGGCACCTCCTTCGACGTCTCGCTCGTCGTCGGCGGCAAGACGGCGCTGGCCGCGCAGACCACCATCGATTTCGGCCTCGTCATCCGCACGCCGATGATCGAGATCACCACCATCGGCGCCGGCGGCGGCTCGATCGCTCATGTCGACGCCGGCGGGCTGCTGCAGGTCGGCCCCGAAAGCGCCGGCTCCCGACCCGGCCCCGTCTGCTACGCCCAGGGCAATACCCGCCCGACCCTGACCGACGCGAATGTCGTGCTCGGCCGCATCAATGCCGAGCGGCCGATCGGCGGCAAGCTCAAGCGCCTTGACGTCGAGGCGGCGAAGGCGGCGATCGCGACCCATGTCGCCACGCCGCTCGGCATCGACGTCATGGTCGCCGCCGAAGCGATCGTGCGCATCGCCAACGCCAAGATGGCCGGCGCGATCCGGCTGGTCTCGATCGAACGCGGCCATGATCCCGGAAAGTTCGCGGCCGTGCCCTTCGGCGGCGGCGGCGCGCTGCATGCCGGCGCGCTGATCCACGAGGTCGGGCTGAAGGCGGCGCTGGTGCCGCGCTATCCGGGCGTCACCTCGGCGCTCGGCTGCGTGATCGCCGACATCCGCCACGACCAGGTGCAGACGGTCAATCTGGCGCTGGAAGGGCTGGACGCCGCCGCGCTCGACCGGCGCATGGTGGCGGAGGCGCGCCAGGCCCGCGCCATCGTCGAAGAGGCCGGGCTCTCGGTCGATCGCATCGACCTGCTGTTCGAGCTCGACATGCATTATGTCGGGCAGACCCACACCGTCTCCGTGCCGCTGCCGGTCAGCGTCCGGGGCGAGACCACCGGCGTCAGCGAGGCGGTGATCCGCGGCGCTTTCGAACAGGCCTACAAGACCTCCTTCAGCCGGCTGCTGGAGGGCGTGCCGGCCCGCATCGTCAATCTGCGCACGGCGGCGATCGGGCGCCGCCCGCATTTCGACCTGTCGGCGCTGGCGCCCGGAGAAGACGCCTCGCTCGACAAGGCGCGGCTCGGCACGCGCCAGGTCTGGTTCGCCGGCGGCTGGCACGCGGCTGCGATCTACGCCCGGCTCGACCTGCCGGTCGGGGCGCGCATCGACGGGCCCGCCATCCTCGAACAGCCCGATGCGACCACCGTGGTCGACCCCGGCCTCAGCGCCCGCATCGACGCTTTCGGCAATGTCATCGTGGAGCGCATCGGATGAGCCATTCCCCTGTCCCGCTCGCGCGCACGGCGCTGCTGACGGTCGATCTGCAGAATGATTTCCTGCATCCCGACGGCGCCTATGGCCGCGCCGGTCAGGGCGCGCCGGAGATCGCAGCGCTGCCGGCCCGCATCGCGCCGCTGGCGGACGCGATCCGCAAGGCCGGCGGCTGGTTCGTCTCGACGCAGTTCACTCTGGTTCCGGCCAAGGGCGGCGAGCCGATCGTCTCGCCGCATCTGCGCCAGCTCAGGCCGTTTCTCGGCAAGGGCGATTTCCTGCCCGGCGGCTGGGGCCATGCGCTGGTCGACGAACTGCAACCAGCCGACCTCACGGTCGAGAAGATCGCCTATTCCGCCTTTTACCAGACCCGCATGGAGTGGGTGCTGCGCAAATGCGGCATCGAGAAGCTGATCATCGGCGGCATCGTCACCAATGGCGGCGTCGCCTCGACGGTGCGCGAGGCCCATGTCCGCGACTTCGAGACCATCGTGCTCGAAGACGGCTGCGCCGCCTTCACCCCCGCCATCCATGACACGGCGATTGCGGCGTTGCGCCCGGTCTGCCGCGTCGCGAGCATCGCCGAGATGCTGGCCGAGATCGAAGCCGGTTGAGCGGCGCAGAGGGCGGGAGCGGCTGAAATGGCGCGGGTGCTGGTGATCGTCCCTTTTCCGATGGACGCGGAAAATCTCGACAAGCGCCGGGCGCAGCTCAAGGCGGTGAAGCTCGGCGACGGGCTGGATTTCGAGTTTCGCCCGGTCAGGATCGCGCCGGCCAATTATGTCAGCCAGCAGGATTCGGTGCTGGCCGATATCGGCATCATGGAAGCCGGGATCGCTGCGCAAGACGAGGGGTTCGACGCCGTCTGCGTCGACACCGTCAGCGATTCCGGCGTGTCCCAGCTGCGCTCCATCCTCGACATTCCCGTGATCGGCCCCGGGCGCCACGCCATGCTGGCGGCGCTGATGCTGGGCGAGCGCTTCTCCATCCTCGCCATGTGGGATCGCTGGCGCCACCTCTACGCCAAGACCCTGGCCGAGCTCGGGCTTTCGGCCAAATGCGCCTCGCTGCGCTCGGCCGGGCTGCAGCCCAACAACCAGAGCCTGCTCGCCGGCAAGGAGGACGAGTATTTCCCGGCCCTGCTCGACGCGGCGCTGCGTTGCATCCATGAGGACGGCGCCGACGTGATCATCCTCGGCTCCACCACCATGCATGAGGCCCATGCCTATCTGGCGGAGCGCCTGCCTGTGCCGATCATCAACCCCGGGCCGCTCACCTACCGATTGGCCGACGCCGCGATCAAACTCAGGCTCAGCCATAGCCGGCTGTCCTATCCGGCCCCCACGGCGCCGGCGCTCGCGCAATTGCGCGCCATGGCCGCAGCCGCCGCGCGCTGAGGGAGAAGAGCCATGCCACGCATCCTGATGCTCGGCCTCGACCCGGCATTGGCCGAAACCTCCTTCGAGGGCCTCGACCGCGACACTGAACTCGACGTCCGCGTCGTTCCCGGCCGGCCCGCCGGCTTGTCCAGCGCACAGGACTGGTCGCTGGCCGATCTCGCCGTGATGGCGGCCGGGCAGGAGGCGCAGGCGGAGGGGTTCGATGCGCTGTGCCTGCCCGATTTCGGCGATTACGGCGTCGGCGCGCTGCGCTCGCTGCTGGACATCCCGGTCATCGCCGGGGGGCGCGGAGCCATGCTGCATGCGCTGACGCTGGGCGCGCCCTTCGCCGTGGTGACGCCGCGGTCAGGCTATGAGCGCGCCGCCCGGCTCGTGCATGACTATGGGCTCTCGGCGCAATGCGCGGCGGTCGAACCCTATGCCGGCCAGGACGCGGACCAGGCCTTGACCGCCTGCCATGCCGCGCTGGCCGCGGGGGCCAAGGTTCTGTGTTTCGCCGAAATGCCAGCCGCTTCGGCGGCGAGGCTGGCGGCGCAACTGCCCGTGCCGGCGTTGCTCCCCGCCCCGCTTTCGCTCAAGCTGGCGGAAAGCTTTCTCGGTCTCGGCCTCAGCCAGAGCCGGCGCGCCTACCCCGAACCCCAGATCCGCAAACCGGAGTTGATCCGGGCCTTGATGGCTGCGGCAGCAGGTCATTAGCAGTTTGGCAGGCCTTTTCTGCTGATCTGCATGCTGGCCATGTCGGCCGCGAGTGGCGTCAGCGTTGCGTATCCTGGTTCCAACCCTTGCCGGCCTTTTGTTGGCGCTGCCCGCGCCGGCCCATGCCTTCTGGCAGCGCTCGCATTTTGCCGCCTGCGCCGAAGCGCAAAACGAGCAGGAGCGCCTTCGCCTGCGCTGCTGGATCTTCGCCCCTGCTTACGAGTGGCCGATCGGCGGCTCCTATGGCGGCGGCCACGGGATCTATGGCGAGCAGGGCCGCGGCCGCTTGTCGGGCCAGACGCGCCAGGGGCTCGTCTTCAAGGATTGAAGCCGCTGCGCCCAGGCAGCTCCGCATTGCACGGCCACCCCAGGCTATCGCGGCTCTTCTTGATCCCCCTGCATATCGCCATTGGTCGCGTCGGCGAATTCGTCCTGCGTCTCGGGTGGTTGCTGGCAGACCGCCTCGAGCGCCCAGCCCTCGGGGTCGATGACGAAGGCTGCGTAGTAGAACGGGCCGTAATGCGGCCGTAGGCCGGGCGCTCCATTGTCGCGCCCGCCTGCAGCCAGCGCCGCCGCATGGAAACCGTCGACGGCCGCGCGGCTTTCGGCGGTGAAAGCGAGATGGAAACCGGGGCCGGGCGGCGCGGCATCGTCCCGCAGTTTCAGCGCCAACACGTCTGGCCCGCCGCGCGCGCCGTAGCCGGCCGCACCCTTGGTCGTCCACACGCGGACCAGACTCAAAGGCGCAAGCGCGACATCGTAGAAGCCGATGGCCGCGCCGAGATCGCGCACGCCGAAGGAAATGTGACCGAGCATGTCGCGGCCCTCCCGAGCCCACCCAGCATGTTGGAAGCCCCGGCAAAACGCCAGCGCCTGCACCGATCGAGCCCGCACATGCGGGGGCCCGAGAGCGCCGTGCCGAAGGTCATTCCAGGAGGCTTCGGCATGCGGAGGGGCATCCTCCGGCCTGCCGCGCAGCTCCAGAGGATTAGAACTCGATAGGGAGTTGCGAAGAAAAGGGCTCGACCGAGCCCGATCCCGTCGCGCTCAGCGAGGCTGCCGGCCCCGCGGCTGTACGCGCACCGGCACCGGAACCGGACGCGGCTGCTGCGGAGCGAGCAGAGCCCCCAGCTGCAGGAACAGTCGAACGAGCTTGTCCATGTCAATCTCCCGGCTTGCGCCTCGACCCGCCTAGCAGGCCAACGCAAGCCTCACCCGGCAATTCACAGCAAAATCCTAACGACACGAATCGAGCTTACGGCAGGCTTAAGGCGAGCTGAAGGCAAATCGCCGTGAACCGGCCTGCGCCAGCCTCAGACCAGTTCGAATTCGAGCAGCAGATTGCGCTGCAGGAACGAGAAATTATCGTCGGACACCAGCGTCAGCACCGTCTTGCCGCCGCTCTGATGCAGACAGATGCCTTCCATATTGTCGATTTCCTGGCCGAGATCGGCCTCGATCAGGAAGGACCCGTCGAGCAGCGCGCCCTTCTGGATGGTCGCGCCGGGGATGCGGCGAATGCGCATGCCGACACCGCGCAGCGGCTTGAACCAGCGTTCGAGCAGAAGCAGATCGCCATTGGGCAGAAAGGCGCAATCGGTGATGTCGAAGCCGTCATGGCGGCGAATCTGCAGCAGACCGGGCTCCCGCCCGGCAATGATCGCGCCGAGCGTCGGCGCATCCTCCGCGCCTGAGCGTTCCGAGATGGCGATCAGCGCGCCCGCCAGCCTGTGGCTGCGCGGGATCACGGCGAGAGCCTCCAGCCCGCGATTGCTCGGCAGCGACTTGAGCTCGCGCGGCAGGGCCAAGGGCTTGGCCCTCGCCCCGACTCCCTCTTTCGCCCAGTCGAAGCGCAGGATGTCATGGGTGCGTTCGACGCCGAGATAGGCGACGCCGTCGGCGATCGCCAGGCTTTCGGTGTCGTAATAGCGCGAGCGATGCAGCGGCCGGCCCGAGCTCCCGAGAATCGGCGCGAGCTGCGCCGCTTCCAGCCCCGCGATCCGGCCCTCCTCGTAATGCGGCCGCGCCGTCAGCCAGAACCCGTTATCGGTGACGGCGACCAATTCGCCGCCATCGGACGAGCGCCACAGCCCCGACAGCCCGCCGAAGCGCGGATGGCTCCCGCTCATCGCCAGCCCGCCGCGGAAAACGAGCTGGCCGAAACGGGTCTTCTCGGGCTGTCTCGCCTCGAAATGCGCGATCGGCCGCGCCGCGATCGACAGCGCGATGACCGGCTGTTCCGGCGCCTGCGCCAGCAGCGGCGGCGCAGCGACGCTCGCAGCCAGCCCGCCGAGCAAAGCGCGGCGGCTCAGGCGCATCCGGTCCTCACGAGGCCCGGCGCTTGCCCGCGCTGCGGCTACCGGCCTCGGCGTTTTCCTCGAACAGCTCCGCCAGCTTCTCGGTCATCACGCCGCCGAGCTCCTCGGCGTCGACGATGGTGACGGCGCGGCGGTAATAGCGGGTGACGTCGTGGCCGATGCCGATCGCGATCAGCTCGACCGGCGACCGCGTCTCGATCTCCGCGATGATGTGGCGCAGATGCCGCTCGAGATAATTGCCGGCATTGACCGAGAGCGTGGAATCGTCGACCGGCGCGCCGTCGGAGATCACCATCAGGATCTTGCGCTGCTCGGGCCGGGCGAGGATGCGCTTATGCGCCCAGTCCAGCGCCTCGCCGTCGATATTCTCCTTGAGCAGCCCTTCGCGCATCATCAGCCCGAGATTCTTGCGGGCCCGGCGCCAGGGCGCGTCGGCGGCTTTGTAGATGATGTGGCGCAGATCGTTGAGGCGGCCGGGATTGGCAGGCTTGCCCGATTGCAGCCAGGTCTCGCGCGACAGCCCGCCCTTCCAGGCCCGCGTCGTGAAGCCGAGCAACTCCGTCTTGACGCCGCAGCGCTCGAGCGTGCGCGCCAGAATATCGGCGCAGGTCGCCGCCACCGTGATCGGCCGGCCGCGCATCGAGCCGGAATTGTCGATCAGCAGCGTCACTACGGTGTCGCGGAAATTCGTGTCCGATTCCTGCCGGAAGGACAGCGGCTGGAACGGGTCGATGATGATGCGGGGCAGGCGCGAGGGATCGAGCGCGCCTTCCTCCAGGTCGAACTGCCAGGAGCGGTTCTGCTGCGCCATCAGCCGGCGCTGCAGCCGGTTGGCGAGCCGCGCGACCACGCCCTGCAGATGCGCCAGCTGCTTGTCGAGATAGGCGCGCAGCCGCGTCAGCTCCTCGGCGTCGCAAAGCTCCTCGGCCGTGACGACCTCGTCGAACTTGACCGTATAGGGCTTGTAATCCGTCGTCGGCCGGTCGTTCTGCTTGCTTTCGCGCGGGCGCGGGGCTTCGCCGGCCTCTTCGGATTCGGAGGCGTCGTCCTCCTCGTCCCAGTCGCCTGCCGGGGCGTCGGAGGCTTCCGACGCGCCTTCCTGCAGCTCGTCGGTGGCGTCGTCGCTGACCTCGACCTCGGAGCGCTCGCCGGCGCTCTCCTGCTCGGCTTCGCCGTCCTGCTGCTGCTGGTCCTCGGAGGACTGGTCCTTGTTGTCCTCGTCCTCCTCGTCGTCCTGGCCCTGGCTGGTCTGCTCGGCCATGTCAAGTGAGGCGAGCATGTCGCGCACGGTGCGGGCGAAGGCGCGCTGGTCCTCGACCGAGCCCGAGAGCCGGTCGAGATCGGCCCCGGCCTTGGCCTCGATCGTCTCGCGCCAGAGATCGACGATCTTCTGCGCCGCCTTGGGCGGCTGCAGCCCGGTCAGCCGCTCGCGCACCATCAGCGCCAGCGCGTCCTCGAGCGGCGCGTCGGCGCGGTCGGTGATCTCCTCATAGCGCCCGCCGCGGTGATATTTATCCTCCAGCATGGCGGTGATGTTGCCGGCCATGCCGGCCATGCGGCGCGAGCCGACGCATTCCACCCGCGACTGCTCGACCGCGTCGAAGACGGCGCGCGCCGCATCGCCCTCAGGCGCGGCGCGGCGATGCACCGCCGCGTCATGGCAGGCCAGCCGCAGCGCCATCGCATCGGAATGGCCGCGCAGCACCGCGACGTCATTGGCCGTCAGCTTGCGCGGCGGCTCCGGCAGGCGCGCGCGTTCGCCCACCAGCGAGGGTTTGTCCGCAGCGAAGACGATCTCCATCTCCGGCTTGCGGGCGATCGCCTTCATCGCGCCCGCGATCGCCCGCTTCAGCGGCTCGACGGGCGCTTCCTTCGGCTGGCCTGGCTTGCGGTTGGATAGGGTCATAGCGCCTTCGCGAAATGGTGGATGCGGTGGCCGGCCACGGGATAATCCTCCATCACCCCGCACTGGCGATAGCCTAATTTTGGATAGAAGCCGGGAGCCTGCAGGCTCATCGTGCTCAGATAGACGCCGCGCGCGCCATGCTCGCGCGCCGCCTGCTCGGCCAGCGCCACCAGCGCCTCGCCATGGCCGGCGCCGCGATGCGCGTCATCGATCCAGAGCAGGTCGATATGCAGCCACTCCCATTTCAACTCGCCGATCAGCCCGCCGACGATCGCGCCGGCGTCGTTGCGCAGGCTGAGCGCCAGCGGCACGCTGTTGCGCGGCCCGGCCACCGCCGCGTTATGGGCGCTGAGGCCGTTCAGCACGGCCTCGCGCGTCGCGGCGAAATCGGTCTCGCGCTGCAGCGTGGCCATGCGCCCTCAGCTCAGGACCACATTCACCGCGCTCTCCGGCAGTTCCTTGCCGAAGGAGCGCTGGTAGAACTCGGCCACCAGCGTCCGCTCCATCTCGTCGCATTTGTTCAGGAAGGTGACGCGGAACGCGAAGCCGATATCGCCGAAGATGGCGGCGTTTTCGGCCCAGGTGATGACCGTGCGCGGGCTCATCACCGTGGAGAGGTCGCCGTTCATGAAGGCGTTGCGGGTCAGGTCGGCGACGCGCACCATCTTGTTGATGACGTCCTTGCCGTCCGGCGTCGCCTGATAGTGTTTCGACTTGGCGAGCACGATCGCGACTTCATTGTCATGCGGCAGGTAGTTCAGCGTGGTCACGATCGACCAGCGGTCCATCTGGCCCTGGTTGATCTGCTGGGTGCCGTGATAGAGGCCCGACGTGTCGCCGAGACCGACCGTGTTGGCCGTGGCGAACAGGCGGAAGGCAGGGTGCGGGCGGATGACGCGCTTCTGGTCGAGCAGCGTCAACTTGCCGGATTGCTCCAGCACGCGCTGGATCACGAACATCACGTCGGGGCGGCCGGCGTCGTACTCGTCGAAGACCAGGGCGATGTTGTTCTGCAGCGCCCAGGGCAGGATGCCGTCCTGGAACTCGGTGATCTGCTTGCCGTCCTTCAGGACGATGGCGTCCTTGCCGACGAGATCGAGCCGCGAGACATGGCTGTCGAGGTTGACGCGCACGCAGGGCCAGTTCAGCCGCGCCGCCACCTGCTCGATATGGGTCGACTTGCCGGTGCCGTGATAGCCGGAGATCATGACGCGGCGGTTATGCGCGAAGCCGGCGAGGATCGCGATGGTGGTGTCGCGGTCGAAGCGGTAGTCGGGGTCGAGATCCGGCACATGCTCTTCGGGCTGCGAATAGGCCGGCACTTCGAGGTCGGAATCGATCCCGAAGGTCTGGCGCACCGACAGCTTGATGTCGGGCAGGCCCGCGGCAGTTTTCATCGTCATCATTCTGTCTCCGGGCGCAGGACGAAAGCCGGGCGATCTCCGGTGTCCCATGGCCGACCGAAAGGGGAGGCGTGTCCTCTCTCATTAGTGCGAAAGACCGGGAGCGGCAATTCGCAAAGCGCGACGATGGCAATTCGCGCAGGGCATGCCGCCACGCCGCCTGGCCCCTTGCCGGCGCCGGGGCGCCGCCTTAGCGCAAACGGCCCGCGCCGCCGCCCGGACCGCGCCGCGACAGCAGCCGCGCGACGATCTCGACCGTCCCGGCCGCGCCGTTGCGATCGATCGTCACAGGCTGCGGCCGCACGGCCAGCTGGCGCGTCACGGCCTCCGCCAGCTCAAGCCCGCTCAAGCCTTCCAGTCGGAGGCAGGCGGCGAGTCCGGCCTGCGCCATCGCCTGCGCCCGCACGCCCTGTTCGGTCTCGTTGCCGGCGTCGAAGGGGATGATGATCGCCGGCCTGCCGGCGCGCAGCAGATCGAGCACCGTGTTGTAGCCGGCCTGGCTGACCGACAGGGCGCAAGCCGCGAGCAGAGCTGGGAAATCCGGCCGCGCCCATTCGACGATGACATGCTCGGGCGCGTTGCGCTGCAATTCCGAGAAGGCGTCGGGCGCGAGACCGCGCCCGGCCAAAAGCCGCCAGGGACGGGAGGGCAGGAGCTGCGCCGCCTCCAGGCAGAGCCGGAACAGCGGCAAGGCCGCGCCCGAGCCGCCGCCCGACACCAGGATCTCGCCGAGATCGTCTTTCTGCGTCGGCTGGTCGACCTGCGCGCCCCCATCCGGCTGGTCGAGATAGCCGGTGTAATGCAGGCGTTCGGCGAGCTCCGGCGCGACCGGCCATGACGCTTCGAGCGGCAGGAAGCTGCGGTCGCCATGCACCAGCACCCCGTCGAAGTGCGCGGCCAGCCGCGCATGGGCCTGCTCGATCTTGTCGGCGCGGGGCGTCACCAGCACGTCGCGCACCGAGGACAGCGCCAGCACCTCCGGATTGGCGGCCTTGGCGGCAGCGAGCAGCGCCAGGAATTCGCCCGCCAGCTGGCGTCGGCCGAACGGGAAATGCTCGGTGATGACGAGATCGGGCCGGAACGCCGTGGCGAGCGCGGTCAACTGCCCGATGCGTTCATCGCGCCTGCGCTGGTCGATCGGCGCGCCGGCCTCGTCGAGCAGGCTGGAGAAATCGACGCCCTCGACTCGGACCGGCGGCAGCTGCAGCAAGGCGAAGGGCTCGTTTGGCGCAAGCCGCAGCTTCATGCCGCCGCTGGCGAGCTTGACCTCATGGCCGGCCTGCGCCAGCGCCCGCGCCAGATGGCCCGCCCGCACCAGATGGCCGCTGCCGAGCAGATGCGTCACCGCGATCAGGATGCGGGCCATCAGCCGGCCTCGTCGAGCGCGCGCTGCAGCGCCGCATGGACGCGATCGAGCCCGGCATCGGCCGAGAAATCCCGCACCAGCCGCTCATGCGCGGCCGCGCCCAAAGCCAGCCGCCGCTCCGGCGCGGCGATCAGCGCCGCCAGCGCCTGCGTCAGCGCCGCGTGATCGCCGGGCGGGACCAGCAGCCCCTCGACGCCGTCGCTGACGAATTCGGGGATGCCGGCGAAATCCGTGGCGACGATCGCCAGCGCCTGGCTCGCCGCCTCCATCACGACATTGGGAAGGCCGTCGCGGTCGCCGTCGCCCGCCCGCTTCGAGGGCAGCACGAACAGATCGGCCTCGCGCAGCGCCGCGACCACCGCGCCCTGCGCCTGCGGGCCGCGCCAGTCGATCCGGTCGGCCAGACCCAGCGCCGCCGCCTGCTCGCGCAACCGGCACATCAGAGCGCCGCCCCCGATATGAACCAGCCGCCAATGCAGCGCCGAGGGCAGCGCCGCCAGCGCCGCCAGAAGATCGTCGAAACCCTTTTTTGGGACGGCGCGGCCGATGCTGACGAGCCGCACCGGATCTTCGGGATCGGACCCATCCCTCGGCGCGCGTTCCGGCGGTGGCGGGAAGCGGCGCAGATCGAGCCCGTGATAGAGCAGCGTCACCCTGTCGGGCGCATCGGACAGCCGGGCGAGTTCGCGATGGCCGTCGCGCGTGCAGGTGACGCCAAAGGCGCAAGACGCGATCTTCTCGCGCTTTTCCCAATCGGGCGTGGTCCAGATGTCCTTGGCGTGGGCCGAGAAGGACCAGCTCAGGCCGCGCAGCAGCGCCGCATAGCGGATGACCGAGGCCGGCGTATGCAGGAAATGCACATGCAGATGCTGGGTCTCGGCCGGCAACTCATGCGCCATCGCCAGCGCCTGGCCAAGCCGGCGCAGGCGGTTGCGCGTCGGGTCGCGCCTGAAATCGCGCATGAACAGCCAGAGCAGGCGCGCCAGCGCCGGGCGGCGCAGGGCGCTGATGGCGCCCGCCAGCACGCGCAGCGGCGCATCGCGCATATATTCCGGCAGGTAATGCACGGGAGCTGTGATCGCCTTGTGCATCAGATGGCGATCGGCGTCGGTGGGGTGGCGCAGCGACCAGATCGAGAAGGACAGACCGCGCTCCTGCAGGCCGAGCAGCTCCTGCGCGATGAAGGTTTCCGACAGCCGCGGATAGCCCTTCATCGCGATCGCGATGCGCGGCGCAGACCTGGTCATCGCCGGCCGATCAGCATGAAGCGGGTGTAGTTTTTCGTCGGCAGAGCGCCTTCGAACCAGACCTCGCTCAAATCCGCCTGGGCCCTGAAGGCATCGAGCGAGGCGACGCAGCTGCGGTGGTCGGGCTCGCGCACATAATCGTTGGACTGCAGCAGCACCGGCAACCCGGCGGGCAGCCCCGCAAGCCAACCCGGCACATCCGCGAGATGCTCGCAGCTGGTGTTGACGACGAGACCAGGGATCGGCGTCTCGCGCGCGAAATCGAGCGCCATCATATCGCAAGTGACGGCCCGGAAGCGCCCTGAGGCGAGATGGCGTCGGTTCAGCTGTTCGGCCACCGGCGCGCAGGCGGGATCGAGATCGACGCTGACCACGCTGGCAACGGCCAGCCTTTCATCGGCCAGCAGCATCGCGCCGAGCACGCCATACCAGGCGCCGAGCACCCAGACCGGCCCGTCCGGGCGCGGCAGCGCCTGCGCCAGCGCGTCCACAAGCCAGCGCTTCGAGCCGATCTGCTTGTGATTGAAGGCGATCCACAGCTCCGGCGGCATCTCGTCGGCGACCAGCCGCGCCAGATCGCCCACGATCGGATTGCCTGTGAGAGCTGCGACGCCGCGCAGTATGTCGTAGAAGGCGTCCGGGGGCGTGGTTCGGGTCATGCCGGGGCTTGGAAAGACTGGGAATGAATGCGGGCGGACCATATGCAAGCGCCGTTGCAAAGGCCAGCGCGGAGCCCGACCTTGCGGCAGATGGGCGTGACGCGCCTGCGGGCGTGCTGCTGCCGCATCTGTCCGGCCCGGCGGCCTGCCTGCGCCAGGTGCTCGCCGCCCATGCCGTGCGCGGCTGCGCCAATATCGTCGAGATCGGCGGCGCCGGCCTGCCCTTGACGCATTTTCTGACGCATGCGCCGAAAAGCGTCACGGTGATCGACCCGAAGATTCCGCCCTTCAGCGCGGAGCGGCTGAACGGCCGGGCCTGCACGGTCCGCCATCTCGCCGCCAAGCTGCAAGCGGTCGCGCTGGAGCCACGGCCCGGCATGGCGCTGGTCCTGCTGGGCCTGTCGCTGCGGCCCTTCGGTCGCGCCTCCGCGACGCCGCCGGCTTTGCTGGCGCTGGCGCAGGCGGCCGATGTGCTGGTGATCGACTATGCGCTCGAGCTGCCGCGCGCGCTCGGGCAGATCGGCGACCTGATCGCAACGCGGCCGGAGCCGCCGCTGATCGACCTCGCGCTGACGATCGATGATCCCGCCTTGAGCGAGGCGGGCTTCGCCCGGCGCCGCTTCCTCGCCTTCGGCCGCGCCTAGCCGGCTTGCCCACGCCTGGCGTGGAACGCCGTCAGCGTATTGCGCAGCAGGCAGGCGATGGTCATCGGGCCGACGCCGCCCGGCACCGGCGTGATCGCTCCGGCCACGGAGAGGGCCGCCGCATAATCGACGTCGCCGACCAGCTTGCCGTCGGGCAGGCGGTTGATGCCGACATCGATGACGGTGGCGCCGGGCTTGATCCAGTCGCCCTTGACGAAATGCGGCCGCCCGACCGCCGCCACCACGATATCGGCGCGGCGCACCACGCCTTGCAGATCCCGCGTGCGCGAATGCGCGATCGTCACCGTGCAATCGGCCTGCAGCAGCAATTGCGCCATCGGCTTGCCGACAATGGCCGAGCGACCGATCACCACCGCCTCCAGCCCGGCCAAAGACGGCAGCGCCTGCTTCAGCAGCAGCATCGAACCCAGCGGCGTGCACGGGATCAGCGTCGCCCGGCCCGAGGCCAGCTTGCCGACATTGGTGAGGTGGAACCCGTCGACATCCTTGGCGGGGTCGATGGCGTCGATGACGCGGTCGGCGTCGATTTGCGCCGGCAACGGCAGCTGCACCAGAATCCCGTCGACGGCGTCGTCGGCGTTGAGCGCGGCGACTTTCGCCAGAAGCTCGGCCTCGCTGGTCTCCGCCGGCATCCGGTGCACAGCCGAGTTCATGCCGATCTCGGCCGCGAGCTTCTCCTTCGAATTGACGTAGACCCGGCTCGCCGGATCGTCGCCGACGAGCACGACATGCAGTCCAGGCACAAGCCCGCTCGCGGCCTTGATCGCGGCGATCTCGCGTCCGATCTCAGCCCGCAGCGCCGCCGCCGCGGCCTTGCCGTCAATGATGCGCGCCTGTTCCGCCATGGCCAATTCCTCTCGCCCGAACGCCGCCCTCATGCGCGATCGGGCAAGCCAGGGCAAGCGCCTGCGGTTCCCTTGTTTTCCCCCTGCGGCATCGCTCTTGCCTTCCGGCCTTGCCGCCCGACATTGTGGCGGCTACGCCAAGACTCCCCCAGCGAGAGACGCCAGACGTGACCACCGGTTTTGCAGCGCTGCCGTCCCAATCCGCCTTTCGCCTGACGAATGCGCGCATTCCCCGCTGCCTCATCGATACGCCGGCGCTGGCGGCCGACAGGGACGGCTTCGCCCTGATCGATCTCGCGGTCGAGGACGGTCGCATCGGCTCGATCCTGCCGGCCGGGACCGAAACCCAAGACGGCTCGCAAGCGCTCGATCTCGATGGCGGCATCGCGCTGCCGCGTCTGGTCGACGTGCATGTCCATCTCGACAAGGGCCATATCTGGCCGCGCCGACGCAATCCCGACGGCAGCTTCATGGGCGCGCTCAATTCCGTCATGGCCGATCGCGAAGCGAACTGGTCGGCCGCCGATGTCCGCGCCCGCATGAGCTTCGGCCTGCGCAGCGCGTTTGCCCATGGCACGGCGGCGATGCGCAGCCATATCGATTCGCTCGGCAAGCAGATCGGGATTTCCTGGCCGGTGCTGGCCGAGCTGCGGGCGGAATGGAAGGGCAAGATCGCCCTGCAGGCAACCCCGCTCTTCGGCATCCAGTTCGCGCTCGACGCCAACCATGTCCGCGACGTCACGGCGGCGGTGAAGGCCCATGGCGACGGCCTCTTCGGCTGCGTCACCTATATGATCCCGGAGCTGGACGAGGCGCTCGACATCGTCTTCCGCACCGCGATGGAAAACGGCTTCGATCTCGATTTCCATGTCGACGAAACCAACGACCCCGCCGCCCGCTCGCTGGAAAACATTGCGGATGCGGCGCTGCGCCACCGCTTCCACGGGAAGATCCTGTGCGGGCATTGCTGCTCGCTGGCCCTGCAGGAACCGCAGGACGAAGCGCGCATCATCGCCAAGGTCCGGGAGGCCGGCATCGCCGTGGTCTCGCTGCCGATGTGCAACATGTATCTGCAGGACCGCCAGCCCGGCCGCACCCCGCGCTGGCGCGGCGTCACCGCCATGCACGAGCTTGCGGCAGCCGGCGTGCCGGTGATGATCGCCTCCGACAACACCCGCGACCCGTTCTACGCCTATGGCGATCTCGACCTCGTCGAAGTGCTGCGCGAGGGCACGCGCATCCTCCAGCTCGACCATGCCGGGCCCGACTGGGCGGGCAGCGTCGCGCGCACCCCCGCGGGCGTGATGGGCGTGCAGGCCGGCGTGCTGGCGCCGGGCGGCGCGGCCGACCTGATCCTGACCCGCGCCCGCGACTGGACCGAGCTGTTCGCCCGCCCGCAGGCCGACCGGACCGTGCTGGTCGACGGCCGGGCGATCGACCGCACCCTGCCCGATTACCGCGAACTCGATCATCTGATGAGCCAGCCCGCATGAGCGCACGCTACGACATCGCCGCCCTGAAGACCCGCCTCGGCGGCATCCGCACCGAAGACAACCCGGCGCTGGTCAAGCAGAAGAGCCGCGACTTCTTCTGGTATTCGCCGACGCTGAAGCGCCAGCTCGACCATGTCACCGCCGATATCGTGGTCTCGCCGACCAGCGAGGCGCAGGTGCTGGAGACGCTCTCCGCCTGCCACGCGCTGGGCATCCCCGTCACGCCGCGCGGCACGGGCACCGGCAATTACGGCCAGGCCATGCCGCTGTCGGGCGGGGCGCTGCTCGATCTCTCGGGCTTCAACAAGGTCACCTCCATCGCCGCCGGTCGCTATGTCGCAGAGCCCGGCGCGATCATGGCCCGCATCGACGAGCAGACCCGCGCCGATTCCCGGCAGGAGCTGCGCCTGCACCCCTCGACCTACCAGACCGCCTCGATCGGCGGCTTCATCGCCGGCGGCTCGGGCGGCGTCGGCTCGATCAAATGGGGCGGGCTGCGCGACTGGGGCAACATCATCCGCCTGAAGGTCGCGACCATGGAGGCGACGCCGCGCATTCTCGAGCTGACGGGCGAGGATCTGCACAAGGTCGCCCATGCCTACGGCACCAACGGCGTCATCACGCAGGTCGAGATGCCGCTCGCCCCGGCCTATGACTGGGTCGACGTCATCCTCGGCTTCGAGACGCTGCGCGCCGCCACAGATTTCGCCAACCAGCTCGGCGAGCAGGACGGGCTGGCGCTGAAGAACCTCAGCGTCGTCGCTGCTCCGGCCGCGCATGACTATCTGCTGCGCCACCGCAAATTCCTGCCGCGCGAGAGCCATGTCGTGATCGTCATGGCCGCCGATTTCGCGGTGGAGTCGCTGCTCGCCTATGCCAGGCGCTTTCGCGGCGCGGAGCTGCTGATGCGCTCCGACAGGCTGGCGCCCGAGGACGCCAAGGGATTGCCGCCCGGTTACGAGTTGGGCTGGAACCACACCACGCTGCGCGCGCTCAGGGTCGATCCGGCCATCACCTATCTCCAGGTGCTCTACCCCTTCCCCGATCAGGTCGATCTCGTCGACCGCATCCATGCCCGTTTCGGCGACGAAGTGCTCTGCCATCTCGAATTCGTCCGCTTCGACGGCAAGGTCACCTGTTTCGGCCTGCCTCTGGTGCGCTTCACCACGGAAGAACGGCTGGAGGAGATCATGGCCATCCATGAGGAGATGGGCGCGCCGATCTTCAACCCGCATCGCTACACGCTGGAAGAAGGCGGCATGAAGCAGACCGACGCGGCGCAGCTCGCCTTCAAGCGCGACGCCGATCCGCAGGGCCTGCTCAACCCCGGCAAGATGATCGCCTGGGAGGATCCCGACTACGATTACCGCTCGGGCAAGACCTTCCTCTTCCGCAGCCTCTCGGAAGCGGGCGTCGGCTGAGCCGATGCGCGTGCTCGTCCTCTACGCCCACCCCAATCCGGAAAGCTATGGCGCGGCGCTGCATCGGGCCGCGGTC
>JBKBRD010000015.1:0-22598 GCA_046292405.1 Allobosea sp.
TGGAGGAGGGGAATAAGAGCTTGAGGGCCATCCCATTGGCGTCGGGCGCGACCATCCCCATCTGATCCCGGGAGAGCGAGGCGGCCCCCGCCCCGGCGGCCGCCACCATCATCCATTGCCCTGAAGGACCCATCGGCCTACTAGACGCTATGAAATTTCTCGACCAGGCAAAAATCTACGTGAAGGCGGGCGATGGCGGCGCAGGCTGCGTCTCGTTCCGCCGCGAAAAGTTCATCGAGTTCGGCGGGCCCAATGGCGGCGATGGCGGGCGCGGCGGCGATGTCGTGATCGAGTGCGTGCAGGGGCTCAACACCCTCATCGACTTCCGCTTCCAGCAGCATTTCAAGGCCAAGATCGGCGGCCATGGCATGGGCGCCGACCGCCACGGCGCCAATGGCGCGTCGTCCGTGCTGAAAGTGCCGCCGGGCACCCAGGTCTTCGACGAGGATGGCGAGACGCTGATCGCCGACATGACCGAGCCCGGCCAGCGCTTCGTGCTGTGCAAGGGCGGCAATGGCGGCTTCGGCAACGCCTATTTCAAGACCTCGACCAACCAGGCGCCGCGCCACGCCAATCCCGGCCTGGCCGGCGAGGAGCGCTGGGTCTGGCTGCGGCTGAAGCTGATCGCCGATGCCGGGCTGATCGGCCTGCCCAATGCCGGGAAATCGACCTTCCTCGCCACGGTGACCGCGGCGAAGCCGAAGATCGCCGATTATCCCTTCACCACGCTGCATCCGGGGCTGGGCGTGGTGCGGGTCGACGGGCGGGAAATGGTGCTGGCCGATATTCCCGGCCTGATCGAGGGCGCGCATGAGGGCCATGGGCTCGGCGACCGCTTCCTCGGCCATATCGAGCGCTGCCGCGTGCTTTTGCACCTCGTCGAGGGCACCAGCGAGCATGCCGGCAAGGCCTACAAGACCGTCCGCGGCGAGCTTTCCGCCTATGGCGAGGGGCTGGACGAGAAGCCGGAGATCGTCGCCCTGTCGAAATGCGATGCGCTTTCGCCGGAGCTGCTGAAGGAACAGGTCGCGCGCTTGAAGCGGGCCGCCAAGCGCACGCCGATCATCCTGTCCTCGGCCTCAGGCGAGGGTGTGGAAGAGGCGCTGCGCGCCTTGTTCCGCGTGGTCGAGGCCGCGCGCGGCGAAGAGGCCGCCGAGAACGCCCCGGTCGAGGATGTCGGCTGGCGACCCTGACGCCGCCTTCGATTCAGGCTGCGCCGGTCGCGGGCCGCGCCGCCGGGGACCTGAAGAAGGCCGACAGCGCGAAGGCGAGCAGCAGCGCCGCCAGCGGCATGCAGAACACATAGCCCAGCTGCCCGAAGCCGAGCGCTCCGCTGACGCCGCCGACAAAGAACATGCCGACCACCCTGAGCAGGATGGCGAGCTTGGCGCGGTCGGCCCGCACCTTCGTCGCCTCCGGCTCGCGCGGGCGGTTGCGATAGACGAGCTTGCCGAGCTCGATGCCGATATCCGTGACCATGCCGGTGAGATGGGTGGTGCGCATGCGCGCGCCCGAGATCTTGGTGATCGTCGCGTTCTGCAGCCCCATGATGAAGCAGAGCAGGGGGGCGGCCAGCGCCATCAGGCCGGGGGCCTCGCGGCTGGCGGAGCCGAGCCCGCCGAAGGCCAGCAGCAGCACGGCTTCCACCGCGATCGGATAGGCATATTGCCGCCGTCGCGCATTGCGCCGGCCCCAGTTGATCAGGATGGCGGAGCAGGCCGAGCCCGCCACGAAGCTGCCGAGCACGGCCAGACCGCCGCCGACCAGGCCGAACGCGCCGAGCGCCAGATTATCCGAGAGCGAAGAGACGACGCCGGTCATATGCGAGGTGTATTGGCCGACGGCGAGAAAGCCGCCGGCGTTGATCGCGCCGGCGACGAAGGCGAGCGCCGTGCCGAGGATCAGGTCGGTGACGGCGCTGCGGCGATGGGCGATCGCCGAGCGCAGGACTTTCAAGCGGCGGCGGAGCGGAGAGCGTCTCATGATTCGCTGCCGACGCGCTGCGCCCGCCGGGCTGCGACCTCGCGCAGGCGCACGCCGCGCCCGCCGCCGCCGCTGACGACGCCTTCGCCGATGAGGTCGATGCCGGCGCGGTTGAGCGCCTCGACGACTTTCGTCAGGCTGTCGATGACGCCGCGGACATGGCCGGCGCTGCCTTCCATGCGCTGGATCGTCGGCAGCGACACGCCGGAAAGCTGCGCCAGCGTCTTCTGGTCGATGCCGAGCAGGGCGCGCGCGGCGCGCATTTGAGCCGCTGTGATCATGACAGATACCGAGTGAGTAAGCTTCAAGACTGATGCCTCAGCCATCAATCGTCAACTAAAAGAAGTCACGCCGGCGATCGTCCCTAACCCAGGAGCCCTCATCCTGAGGAGCGCCGAAGGCGCGTCTCGAAGGATGTTTCAGGAGGCTCCGCACGCGCTGGACCATCCTTCGAGACGGTCGCTACGCGACCTCCTCACAGATGAGGGCTGGTGGAGGCAGGCGCGCTCTCAGCTTTCGACGAATTGCAGCCTGTGCAGCCGGGCATAGGCGCCGTCGCGGGCGATCAGCTGGTCGTGGCTGCCGGTTTCGACCACTTTGCCCTCATCCAGTACGACGATGAGATCGGCCTCGCGCACGGTCGAGAGCCGGTGGGCGATGACGAGGGTGGTGCGGTTCTTCATCAGCCTTGCCAGCGCCTGCTGCACCAGCCGCTCGGATTCGGTGTCGAGCGCGCTCGTCGCCTCGTCCAGCAGCAGGATCGGCGCATCCTTGAGAATGGCGCGGGCGATGGCGATGCGCTGGCGCTCGCCGCCCGACAGCATCGAACCGCGCTCGCCCACGGGCGAATCATAGCCGCGCGGCATCGCCATGATGAAGTCGTGGGCGGCGGCGTCCCTGGCGGCGGCGATCACCTCCGCCTCGCTGGCGGAGGGGCGGCCGAACAGGATATTGGCGCGCACGCTGTCGTCGAAGAGCACGACATCCTGGCTGACGACGCCGATCTGGCTGCGCAGGCTGGTCAGGGTCAGGCCGCGCAGATCCTGCCCATCGATCTCGATGCGGCCTTCGCTCGGGTCGTAGAGCCGCGGCACCAGCGCCAGCAGCGTCGATTTGCCCGAGCCCGAGCGTCCGACCAGCGCCGTCATGCGTCCGCCTTCGGCGACGAGGTCGATGCCCTCCAGCGCGCGCGAATCGTCGCGGTAGCGGAAGCGCAGCGCCTTGAAGGCGATTTCGCCCTGCGTCACTTGCAGAGGGCGCGCCTCCGGGCTCTCGACCACGGTCGGCCGTTCGTCGAGCAGGGCGTAGTAGCGCTTCAGCGAGGCTCCGGCCTCCTGCACGATGGCGTTGAGATTGCCGAGCGAGCGCATCGGCTGGGCCGCCAGCAGCAGCGCTGAGACATAGCCGGTGAAATCGCCGACCGTCGAGCCGCCGGAGGTGATGCGCACGCCGATGGCGGCGAGAACGCCGGCGACAGCCATGCCGCCGCCGATCTCCAGCAGCGGGTCGAGCCGGCCGCGCGCATTGGCGGCCTTCATCTTCAAGGCGCGGATGGATTCGAAGGCGGCGGCGGCGCGCGCCTTCAGATAGGGCTCGAGCGAGTCGGTCTTGGCGGCGCGCGCGCCCTGCAGGCTTTCGGTGACGAGGCTCGCCATCAGCCCGGTCTGCTCCTGCTGGGACATCGCCATGCGGCGCAGCTTCTTGCCGATGCGGCCGATGGGCTGCGCCACGATCGGCGCGATCAGCAGCACGACCAGCGTCATCTGCCAGTCGATCCAGAGCATGGCGCCGACCAGCGCGATCGCGGTCATGACATCGCGCACCGCAATGTTGATCAGCCGCGTCAGCGCCTCCTTGACGAAGGTGAAGTCGGTGGTGAAGCGCTGGGTCAGCGAGGCCGGGTTCTCGCGCTGCAGCTGGCCGAGATCGGCGTCGATCAGATGGGCGTAGAGGGCGGTCTGCATATCCGCCTCGATGCGGCTGACGACGCTGTTGGTCATCACCGTCTGCGTCAGCAGCGAGAAGCCCTTGATCGCCGTGACGATGACCACCACGACGGCGACGGCGTTGACGACGCCGATCTCGATGCCGATCGACTTGGAGACCAGCCGTTCCATGCGGCGCACGAAACCGGTGGCCTCTGCGGTGGCGGGGTCGGCGAAGGCGTCGAAAGCCGCCTTGATCAGCAGCGGATAGAAGCTGGTGGTCGCCGCGATGATGACGACGAGTCCGAGGATCATCGCCATCTGCGGCAGGTAGCGCCGGATCTGCTCGCGCCAGACGCGGGCAAACAGCGCAAAAGTGTCGTCGGAGACGCGGCCGATCTTCATGGCGCGGGGCGTATCATGGGGAAGAGCGGGTGGCGAGTGGGGGCAGGCCGTGGGCAGTGGGCAGGGGCAATAGGCAGTCGGCAGTAGGCAGTCGCTCGGTGGCATATCTGAATGCGTCATATTTTCCAGGCCGCCCGGTCACGACTGCCGACTGCCCACTGCCGACTGCCCACTAAGGTCTTGCTCAAGACACGAAGCTGGCGTCCGATGGGCGCAGTTCCGATTCAGCAGAGTGCCCCTACCCATGCCAATGCCCCCGCCGGCCCAGATCGGCCAGAGTTTCCATGAGATCGACACGCCGGCTCTCGTTCTCGACCTCGACGCCTTCGAGCGCAATCTCGTCGCCATGGCCGCCTTCACCCAGGCGCATGGCGTCAGGCTGCGGCCGCACGCCAAGACGCATAAGAGCCCCGAGATCGCCTTGCGGCAGATCGCCCATGGCGCCGTCGGGCAATGCTGCCAGAAGGTCTCCGAGGCCGAGGTGCTGGTCGCCGGCGGCGTCACCGACGTGCTGGTCTCCAACGAGATCGCCGGGGCGGCCAAGCTCGACCGGCTGGCGCGGCTGGCGCGCGAGGCGCGGATCGGTCTGTGCGTCGATCATCTCGACGGCGTGCGCGAGGCGGCCGAGGCGGCGGCCCGCAACGACGTCATCCTCGACGTGCTCGTCGAGATCGATGTCGGCGGACGCCGCTGCGGCGTCGCGCCGGGCGAGGCCGCGGTCAGGCTGGCCGAGGCGGTGGCGCGCAGCAACACGCTGCGTTTCAAGGGCATCCAGGCCTATCACGGCACGGCCCAGCACATGCGCTCGATCGACGAACGCGGCGAAGCGATCGAGCGCGCCGGAATCGGCGCGCGCAACACCGTCGATCGCCTGGCGCAGGCCGGGCTTAACTGCGAGATCATCAGCGGGGCCGGAACCGGCACCTTCGAGATCGAGACGCAGTCCGGCGTCTGGAACGAGATCCAGGCCGGCTCCTACATCTTCATGGACGCCGATTACGCCCGCAACCGCCAGGCCAATGGCGAGCCTTTCCGCAGCTTCGAACATGCGCTGTTCATCCTTGCGGGCGTGATGAGCAAGCCGGTGCCCGACCGCGCCATCCTCGATGCCGGGCACAAGGCGGCGGCGATTGATTCAGGGCTGCCGATCCCGTTCCGCCGCGAGGGCGCGGTCTACACCAAGCCCTCGGACGAGCATGGCGTGCTGACCGGCGATCCCGCGGCCTTGCCGCATCGCGGCGAGCATGTGCTGCTGGTGCCGGGCCATTGCGACCCCACCGTCAATCTCCACGACTGGTATGTCTGCGTCCGCGGCATGCACGGGCCCGACGCCCATGTCGAAGCGCTGTGGCCTGTGGCGGCGCGCGGCGCGCTGACCTGATTCGGCCAGTCCGGCCGAACGCGCGTTGCGGTTGGCGACGCCGGCAAGCTGAAGCGCAGTCTCGGCGCGGCCGGCGAGAGCGATTCAGCGGCCGCCGGGATCGAGCAGGAAGCGACCGATCGCGCCCTGGATGCCGATGGCCTTGCCCGCCACGTCGCGCGCCACCTCGAGCGCGCCTGACGCAGCCTCGACCGCCCTGACATTGCTGTCGTTGAGGCGGCGCAACTGGCCGGCGACCTGCTTGAAGCCCTTGGCGGCATGGACGACCTTTTCGGCGATGCCGAGCGTCATCTGTTTCTGGCCCGAAATGGCGGAACCGACGGATGCCGCGAGCTCGCTCAATTCGCCGACCGAATCCGCGATCACGGCCACGGCTTCGACCGCTTCGCGACTGGCCGATTGCATCGCCAGGATCTGCGCGCGCGCATCCTGCGTCGCCTTGCTGGTCTGGGTCGAGAGCGCCTTCACCTCGGTCGCCACCACGGCGAAGCCGCGGCCGGCTTCCCCGGCGCGGGCGGCCTCGATCGTGGCGTTCAACGCGAGCAGATTGGTCTGGCGCGCGATCTCGCCGATGGAATCGAGGATGTCGCTGATCGCCTGCGAGGCCGAGGTCAGATTGGCGATGGTCTTGTTGGTGCTGGCGGCGTTGGCTGCGGCCTGGCGCGCGACCTCGGCCGATTGATGCGAGTGGCGGTCGACGGTGGCGAGTTCGGAGACGAGCAGCTCGGTTGCCTCGGCGACGCTTTGCGCCGTCTCCGAGGCCGCCTGGGCCGATTGGTTCAAGGCCTGCGAATTTTCCTGCGCCGTCTGGATCGACTCGGTCACCACCGCGGTGTTCAGCTCCAGCTCCCGCGTCGCCAAGGCCAGCTGCCCGACCTCGTCGCCGATCCGGCTGTCGAGGTCGCAGGCGAGCTGGATCAGCGAGGGGTGCGCCTGGGTTTCCGGCGCCGGCGCAGCTGACCGGGCGAGGGCCGCTTGTACGGCCTCCGCCAGGCGATGCAGCGCTGGGTCGGTCGTTGCGAAGCGCTCTGTCGTCAGCGCCTGCGAGGCTTCAAACGTCTGCGCCAGGCGCAGCACGGTTTCGTCCCGACGCGCGCTCTGCCGCAGGGCGAGCCACAGGGCCAGCCCCAGGCCGAGCCCAGCCAGAGTGCTTGCTGCGGGGAGATCGAGCGCCAGGCCTGCGAGCAGGGAACCAGCGCCCGCCGCCGACAGACATGCGATCGCCGTCTGCGCGCTGTCTGATGGCGAGGTTGGTATTAGCCGGCTCATGTAATCGATCGAGGCTCCGTTCAGGCGCGGGACATTTGCCCGGTGTACGTTAAGGAAGACTAACTTCAGGTTGTATTGCCCGTCGCTTCCCCTGCTGCCCGCTTGGGTCTCGCTGCGGGCGATCAGCACTGTCAGAGCAAGCTATGGCCGTTTTTACAATGAATTATGAATCAAAACGCAGAGAAGCGGGCACTTCACCGTTCGAATGCGTGCTCTTGCCAGGATTATGGCCCTGCTTCGGAATAGGGTCTAATGCAGCTATTGATTGTAGGCTAAGCCAAACGACCTAGCTGGCGCGGCGGGCAGGCGGCGATCGCTCAGCCGCTCGCGCTTTCGACGGGCACTGAAAAGGAGCGCTTCACCTGGCCGAGCGCAAAGCTCGATTCGATCGACGCGACATTGTCCAGCCGCGTCAGCTTGTCCTTCAGGAAGCGCTCATAGGCGGCGAGGTCGCTGACGATGATGCGCAGCAGATAATCGCGCGGCCCGGTCATGAGGAAACAATCCGCCACCTCCGGCCAGCGCATCACCGCCGCAGCGAAGCGGTCGAGTTCCTCCTCGCGCTGGCGCTCGAGCTTGATCGAGGCGAAGACGGACACGGGCAGGCCGAGCTTGTCCTGATCGACAACCGCGACATAGCCCTTGATCACCCCCGCCTCCTCCAGCAGCCGGACGCGCCGCGCACAGGGCGACGGGGACAGGCCGACCCTGGCCGCCAGATCCTGGATGCTCATACGGCCATCGGCCTGCAGCGCCTGCAGCAGACGTCGATCGATCTCGTCGAGTTTGTGGTCTGGCATTTTATCGCGCGCTCCGCCGCAAGCTTAGCGGAAAACGTCAATCCTGAAAGGTCTGGCCTGCATCTTTAGCTGCCACCGTCGCAGCGACCGTGCATGATTGGGGGACTGCCGCCCGAGAGTGACCCAATGACCGATCCGCGCCTGCCCGTTCTCGCCGAACTCGAGAAGAAGATCCTTTGGCTCGCCTCCTGGACGATCCACAACGCCAACCATCTGCGCGGCAGCGAGGACGGCATGAAGGTCGGCGGGCACCAGGCCTCCTCCGCCTCGCTGGCGACGATCATGACGGCGCTCTACATGGCGGCGCTGAAGCCGCAGGATCGTGTCGCGGTGAAGCCGCACGCCTCGCCCATCTTCCACGCCATCAATTATCTGATGGGGCTGCAAACGCGAGAGAAGCTGGAGAATTTCCGCGGCTACAAGGGCGCGCAGAGCTATCCTTCCCGCACCAAGGACATCGACGACGTCGATTTCTCGACAGGCTCGGTCGGGCTCGGCGTGGCGCAGACGCTGTTCTCCTCGCTGGTGCAGGATTACGTGAAGGCCCATGGCTGGGCCAAGGACCGGCCCGAAGGCAAGATGGTGGCGCTGATCGGCGACGCCGAACTCGACGAGGGCAATATCTTCGAGGCCCTGATGGAGGGCTGGAAGCATGGGCTGCGCAACACCTGGTGGGTGATCGACTATAACCGCCAGTCGCTGGACGCGGTGATCCGCGAAGGGCTGTACGACCGTTTCGAGCAGATGTTCCGCAATTTCGGCTGGGATGTGGTGACGTTGAAATACGGCTCGCTGCAGCAGGCCGCCTTTCGCGAGCCCGGCGGCGAGCGGCTGAAGGCCTGGATCGATTCCTGCCCGAACCAGCTCTACTCGGCTCTGACCTTCCAGGGCGGCGCGGCCTGGCGCAAGCGGCTGATGGACGAGCTCGGCGACCAGGGCCCGGTCACGCATCTGATCGAGCAGCGCTCCGACGCGGAGCTGTCGCGGTTGATGTGCAATCTCGGCGGGCACGACCTGCCGACCATTCTCGAAGCCTTCGAGGCCGTCGATCATGATCGCCCGGTCTGTTTCCTGGCCTATACGGTCAAGGGGTTCGGCCTGCCGCTCGCCGGCCACAAGGACAACCATGCGGGGTTGATGACCAAGGAGCAGATGGAGGGCTTCAAGGCCGCCAACCGCATCCGGCCCGGGCATGAGTGGGATCTGTTCGAGGGGCTCGACCTGCCCGAGGCCGAGCTACGCGATTTTCTCGGGAAGGTTCCCTTCTTCGCGCGCGGACGGCGGCGCACCACGGCTCCGGCGCTGCCGGTGCCGGAGCGGCTGGAGGCCGGCGTCCAGCCGGTGATGTCGACGCAGATGGGCTTCGGCAAGGTGCTGGACGAGCTCGCCAAGCGCGGCGGGCCGCTCGCCGACCGCATCGTCACCACCGCGCCCGACGTCACCGTCTCGACCAATCTCGGTCCCTGGGTCAATCGCCGCGGCTTGTTTGCCCGGGCCTCGATGGCCGACACCTTCAAGGACGAGCGGATTCCCTCGATGCAGAAATGGGAGTTCTCGCCGCAGGGCCAGCATATCGAGCTCGGCATCGCCGAGATGAACCTGTTCATCAACCTGTCGGCGCTGGGGCTGTCGCACGAGATTTTCGGCGAGCGGCTGATCCCGATCGGCACGCTCTACGATCCCTTCATCTCGCGCGGGCTCGATGCGCTCAACTATGCCTGCTACCAGGACGCCCGCTTCATGGTGGTGGCGACGCCGTCGGGCGTGACGCTCGCGCCCGAAGGCGGCGCGCATCAGTCGATCGCCACGCCGCTGATCGGCATGAGCCAGGATGGGCTCTGTGCCTTCGAGCCCGCCTTCGTCGACGAGCTCGCGGTGATGATGCGCTGGTCCTTCGATTATCTGCAGCGCCATGGCGAGAGCGACGTCCAGGCCAAGGGCTCGGGCGAAAAGACCTGGCTGCGCGACGAGACCGGCGGCTCGGTCTATCTGCGGCTATCGACGCGCCAGCTCGAACAGCCCAAGCGCGCCATGACGGCTGAACTCGAGCAGGCGATCATCGACGGCGCCTATTGGCTGCGCGAACCAGGGCCGAATGCGAGCGTGGTCGTCGCCTATGCCGGCGCGGTCGCGTCGGAGGCGATCGAGGCGGTCGGGCTGCTGAGCGAGGACAGGCGCGATGTCGGGCTGCTCGCCATCACCTCGGCCGATAGGCTCAATGCCGGTTGGCAGGCGGCGGAACGGGCGCGCCAGCGCGGCCAGCACGATGCGCTCAGCCATGTCGAGCGGCTGCTCGGCGGGCTGTCGCGCGATTGCGGCATCGTCTCGGTGATCGATGGTCACCCGGCGACGCTGGCCTGGCTCGGCAGCGTCCATGGTCACCGCCAGAAGGCGCTCGGCGTCGAGCATTTTGGCCAGACCGGCACGGTGGCCGATCTCTACCGGCACTTCGGCATCGACGCCAACGCCATTGTCCATGCGGCGCAGGCGGCGGCGCCGGGCAAGCCGGTGCGCTATCTCAAGGCTTTGCCCTGAGCGCCGGCGCGCTTCGGTCAGAAGCGCGGCGTGGCGAAGGTTCCGGCGAAGGGGTTCGGGCCGCTGGCGAAGCGGCCGGGCAGCGTGCCTTCGCCATAGAGTTCGCCGGTGCTGGCGTAGACTGGGCTCGCCACGACATGCTGCGTCACATAGCGGCTGAGCGAGCCGACCGCGACGATATTGCCGGCGTCGAAATAGCTGCGCTTCTGGACCGTGACGCGCAGCGGGCCCTTGCGGCTCTGCGCTTCGGCAGTCGCGACGGCGAGCGTCGATGCGGCGGCCGTCAGAGCGAGGATGGCGGCGAGGCGCGTGAACGAACGCATGGAAACTCTCCAAGGGAAGCGGCGAAAGCGGCTAGCTGACAGAGCGTCAGTGTAGCGTCGCGCAGTTAACGAATTGAGCAGCCCGCCGGTTCAACGGCAAGCGCAATTCAGCGTCTGGAGGCGGCCGCCTTGTCGGCGGCGGCGGCGCTTTTCGTCCGTAGCGCCGGGGCCGACCCGGCGGGATCGAGCCAGGAGGTCTTGCGGCCGGTGGCCGAAAGGCGCGGCGGGATGCAGGCCGGATTGCGCTGCAGCTCGGTGCGGGCGAAGGCGGCGCGCAGCACCAGATCGTCCCCGGCGCTGCGCAGATCGATCCGGTCGATCAGGCAAACGAGCTGCTGCCGGTCGGCCGGGCGGTTGGCCGCCCCGCACCACCAGCCCGCGAGCGCCAGCGGCACGCCATCGGCCTGTTTGCGGAAGGCGATGCAGGCGCGGACGTCATGGCCGTCGGTCAGGGTGACATCGGCGGTCTCGACCGGGCCGAAACGGGTCAGCAACCCGGAGGCTTGACCGCTGCGCTGCACCGACAGGCCCTTGCCCGCGGCGTCCCTGACCAGGCCGATGAGGAAGGGCTGCGGGCTTGCCCCCGCGCCCTCGTGATCGGGCTGGAGGCGCAGGTGCAGATGCGGCCTGTCGCTGTCGAAACTGCCGAAATCGAGCCTGTCCTGGTGTCTGCGTCCGTTCGCGCTCTCATAGGCCTCGAGCTGCGCGGGCTGCTGGTCGAGTTCGGGCGACTGCAGGTCGAACATGGCGACAGGGCGCTGCAGACGCTGCCATTCCTCGCCGCTGGCGGAGCTGCGCGGTTCCTGCCGGACGTCGCGCAAGGGTCGGGCCGGCGTGTCGTTGGCGGCGAGAGCGCTGGAGAGCATCGGCTCTTCGTCGCTGCTGGAGACGGCCGTCGCCAACAGGGTCGCGAGCCAGATGCCGGTGAGCGCCGCAAGCAAGCGCCAGGCGAGGGGGGCGCCAAGGCCCAGCAGGCGATTGCCGCAGAGGCGGCGGCCGAGCCGGACGAGATGCGAGACGCCCGCTTCGAGCCAGTCGGCGGCGCGGATCAGCGAGCCGATCCAGTCTCGGCCGACGAGTTGCGCGGCGGCCTGTCGCCCGCGGCGCAGCATGCTCGCGGCCAACGCCGCGGCGGCGGGCGCGACCTTCGCGCTGAGGCGCGCCCGCAGGGGCGAAAAGACATGATCCGTCACGATTGCGTCCCAGATTACGGTCGAGCCGCGAGCGAGCGGCAGGCCTCGTTGCGGGGCAGTGTCGGGCGGGGCGGCTGCCGCCCGGTTACCGTTGGCGGGCAATCGCGCGACAGCGTGAACGGGGGGTAAGCAGGCAGGGTTAATGCGGGTGGCGGGCAGCCTGATCGGTCGAGAGATTGACTTTTCGTCCTTCCGGGTGTTCTGACAGGCGCACGACGAGCGAGCCCTTCGGGCCCCTCTTCGGCGCGACTGCTTTCAGCCCTTTCGGGATTGGCCCTGTGATCTTCGGTCTCACGACGAAAACCACGACCAAAACGGCGACCGGCACAGTCCAGACGCCGCGCTGACGCTGTCGCCTCGGTTCCGGGCCCTCCCCCCCCGGCGGGGGCTGATGCCAGACCGCCTCGGCTGCGAGGCGGCAGGCGCCCCGGGGGAGACCAACCGGCTATCCAAAGGAACAACATAATGGGCTTCAAGGTCGCGATTGTCGGCGCCACGGGAAATGTGGGCCGCGAAATGCTCGACATTCTGGCCGAGCGCGCCTTCCCGGTCAGTGAGGTGGTGGCGCTCGCCTCCTCCCGCTCGATCGGCACGGAAGTGTCCTTCGGCGACAGGACGCTGAAGTGCAAGGCGCTGGAGCATTTCGACTTTTCCGACACCGATATCTGTCTGATGTCGGCGGGCGGCGAGATCTCGAAGGAATGGTCGCCCAGGATCGGCCAGCAGGGCGCGGTCGTGATCGACAACTCCTCCGCCTGGCGCATGCATCCCGACGTGCCGCTGATCGTGCCGGAGGTGAACGCCGCCGCCGTCGCCGGTTTCAGCAAGATGAACATCATCGCCAACCCGAACTGCTCGACCGCCCAGCTCGTCGTGGCGCTGAAGCCGCTGCATGACCGTTTCGGCGTCAAGCGCGTCGTGGTCTCGACCTATCAGTCGGTTTCCGGGGCGGGCAAGGAGGGCATGGACGAGCTGTTCAACCAGACCCGCTCGGTGTTCTCGGCCGGCGAGATGGTGACGAAGAAGTTCCCCAAGCGCATCTCCTTCAACCTCATCCCGCAGATCGACGTCTTCATGGAAGACGGCTTCACCAAGGAAGAGTGGAAGATGATGGTCGAGACCAAGAAGATCCTCGACCCCAAGATCAGGCTGACCGCGACCTGCGTGCGCGTGCCGGTGTTCATCGGCCATTCCGAGAGCGTCAACATCGAATGCGAGAAGCCGGTCACGGTCGAGGAGGCGCGCGAGGTGCTGCGGGCCGCGCCGGGCATCCTCGTCATCGACAAGCACGAGCCCGGCGGCTACATCACCCCGCATGAGGCGGCCGGCGAGGATGCGACCTACATCTCGCGCATCCGCGAGGACAACACGGTCGAAAACGGCTTGGCCTTCTGGTGCGTCGCCGACAATCTGCGCAAGGGCGCGGCGCTGAACGCGGTGCAGATCGCGGAAGTGCTGATCAACCGCAAGCTGATCCAGCCGCGCAAGCAGGCGGCCTGAACGGCGCCGCCCGACCGTTCTTGCCCGCTGTCGCCCGTTGACGCCGCCAGCCCATCCTGAGGCGCTGCGAAGCAGCGTCTCGACGGATGCTCCAGGAGGCTCCGGGCTGGCTGGACCATCCTTCGAGACGGCCCTGACGGGCCTCCTCAGGATGAGGACTGTGGGGGGCTGAAACGGCGGCGGCTGCTGCCGTCCCGCCGGCTTCTGCATGCGCACCGTGCCGGCTTTGCGCAACGCGGCCGCGCTTTATCGGCTAAGCTTCGCTCGTCTCCAGCTGCAGCGGTCGCTTGCCAAACGAAATTCACCCTGACTCGCCTGTCTCCGCGCGCCCCGGCGATTTGCCGGCCTCGTTGCGTCGCGACGCGCCGCTGCGCGGCATCGGGCTCACCCTGCTCTCGACCGTCTTTCTCTCGATCGCCGACATCACCTCCAAATATCTCGCCGGCCATGTCCCGGCGCTGCAGATCACCTGGCTGCGCTACGTCTCCTTCGTCGTGATCATGCTGCTGCTCGTCTGGCGCGGCGGCGGCGCCACGCGGCTGAAGACGCAACGGCCCGTGCTGCAATGTCTGCGCGGACTCTGCGTCGCCACCGCCTCGATCCTGTTCGTGATGTCGCTGAAATACCTGCCGATCGCCGACGCCGTGGCGACGAGCTTCGTCACGCCGCTCTTCGTCACGGCGCTGTCGATCCCGCTGCTCGGCGAAAAGGTCGGCTGGCGGCGCTGGACCGCGACGCTGGTCGGGCTGGCGGGGGTGCTGATCGTGGTGCGTCCCGGCGGCGCCTCGTTCCAGCCCGCATCCCTGCTGCCGATGTTCTCGGCGCTGGCCTGGGCCTGCGGGCTGATCGTCACCAGGCTGATGAGCCATACCGAGAGCCCGCTGACGACGCTGACCTATTCGGCCGTGATCGGCCTCGTCATCGTCAGCGCGCTGCAGCCTTTGTCATGGCAGGAGCTGACCCTGCAGACCGTGCTGCTCGGCATTCTCATCGGCCTGTTCTCGACCATCGGCCACTGGATGGTGATCGCCTCGTTCCGCTATGCCGACGCTTCGGTGCTGGCGCCGATCTCCTATGCGCAGCTGCTCTGGGCCTCGCTCTTCGGGTTTTTGCTGTTCGCGGTGCTGCCGGATATCTGGACGGTCGTCGGCGCCGTGGTGATCGCGGCCTCGGGACTGTACATCGCCCATCGCGAACGGGTCAGGGCGCGGATGGCGCTGCGCCATAGCGAGCCATGAACAGCGCCACGGCGGATGCGACGACGCGGCAGGTTTCGGCCGCGTCGGGGGGCTGGCGCTTGGCGTTGAACAGGCGCGGCCGAGTCAGGGTCGACTGGCAGAGGTCGAGAAACTGCACAGCGGCCAAATAGGGATCGTCGACCGCCAGCAGCCCCTGCGCCGTCTTGCCTTCGAGATAGGACGCCAGGCGCTGCGCTCCCAGCTTGGCGCCGCCTTCATAGAAATCGCGCCCGAGATCGGGCATGCGTTCGGCGACGCCGATGACGATCCGATGCGCCTGCACCACGAATTGCCGGGTGATGACCGCCACGAGAGCTTCGCCGAAGCGCGTCAGCGTCGTCGCAGGCTCGCCGTCATCGTCGAGCAGATCGAACAGGCCTTCCGTCTGCGCCTGCCGCTCGCGTTCGATCAGTGCGACGAAGAGATGTTCCTTATCCTCGAAATAGACATAGAGCGTGCTCTTGGACACGCCGGCCGCCGCCGCGATGTCGCTCATGCTCGCGGCGTCGAAGCCGCGGGACGTGAACACGGCCTGGGCGCCCTCGAGAATCCGATGCCGCTTGTCGGGATCGGTTCCCGCCGCACGACGGATCTGCGCGATACGTCCTAAAGCTGGCGTGGTGTGTCCCATGAGTGTGCCGGCATCCCTGCTGCGTTGCAAAATAATCGAACCATCGGGTTCGATTGGGGTTGATCTAGGTCAAGCGCCGCGCTACTTCAAGCGAATTCGAACCACTCGGTTCGAATTGGAATGCAGGACCCGCCATGTCTGCCGAAGTTTCGAAGTCTGTCGATCCCGCCGATCAGCGCCGCGACCGCCTCAAGCTCGTCGATCCCATGCTGGACGCGCCCAGGTCGGACGCGCCCAGATCGGACGCGGCCAGGTCGGACGCGGCCCGCCAGCCCGGCGAGGCCGACGCCGCGCCGACAGCGGCCGTCGCGCCCGCCGGTCGCAAGGCCGGGCTGAAGAAGGCCGGGTTGATGCTGGCCGGCGCCGGGATCCTCGGCATCGGGCTCTGGTACGGCGTCGATTACTGGCGCAATGGCCGCTTCATCGTGACCACCGACGACGCCTATGTCGGGGCGGAGATGGCGACCATCTCGGCCAAGCTCGCGGCCAATATCGTGGCCGTGAATGTCACGCAGAACCAGGAGGTCAAGGCGGGCCAGCAGCTGGCGATGCTCGACGATGGCGACTGGCGCATCGCGCTCGACAGCGCCCGCGCCAAGACCGCGACGGCGCTGGCGACGGTGGCGCGCATCGGCAGCCAGATCGAGGCCGGGCGCGCCAGCCTGCGACAGGCGCAGGCCCAGCAGAGCTCGGCCGATGCGGATGTGACGCGCACCCTCGCCGATTACGAGCGCGCCAACAGCCTTGCGGCGAAATCCTATGGCTCACAGGCGACGCTCGACGGGGCGACGGCGGCGCGCGACCGGGCGCAGGCGGCCCTGCTCAGCGCCCAGGCCGGAGTCACCGCCGCCCAGGCCAACATCCGCGTGCTGGAGGCCCAGCGGGTCGAGGCCGAGAAGCAGGTCGACGAGTTGAAGCTGGTAGAGGAGAAGGCGGCGCGCGATCTCGGCTTCACGCGCATCGCCGCGCCGATCGACGGGCTTGTCGCCAACACCAATCTGCAGCTGGGCGATCTCGTCGGCGCCGGCAAGCGGCTGATGTCGATCGTGCCGCTCGACAAGGTCTATGTCGACGCCAATTTCAAGGAGACGCAGATCGGCCCGCTGAAGATCGGCGACAAGGCGGTGGTCACGGTCGACGCCTTGCCGGGCCAGAGCTTCGCGGGAACGGTCAGCGGCATCGCCGGCGGCACCGGCTCGGTCTTCACTTTGCTGCCGCCCGACAACGCGACCGGCAATTTCACCAAGATCGTCCAGCGCGTACCCGTGCGCATCGCGCTCGATCCGGCCTCCGCCGCGCGCCATCTGCTGCGGCCGGGCATGTCGGTCGTCGTCTCGATCGACCCGCGCCCCGCAGCGCAGAGCTGATCTGCCCGTAAGGAGGCCGCGATGGCCACCGCCACGCTGACAGGGCTCGCCGCGCCCGACCCGGACGCCATTCCGCTGCGCCGCATCTTCGCCTTTCTGGCGATGGTGTTCGGCATGTTCATGGCGATCCTCGACATCCAGATCGTCTCTGCCTCGCTGGCCGAGATCCAGGCCGGCCTCTCCGCCAGCGCCGACGAGATCGCCTGGGTGCAGACGGCCTATCTGATCGCGGAGGTCATCATGATCCCGCTCTCGGGCTATCTCAGCCGGGCCTTGTCGACGCGCGTCTTCTTCACCATCGCGGCGGCCGGCTTCACCGTGGCCAGCGTGCTCTGCGCGACATCGTCCTCGATCAACGAGATGATCCTGTGGCGGGCGGTGCAGGGTTTCATCGGCGGCGGCATGATCCCCGGCGTCTTCGCCGCGGCCTTCACCATCTTCCCGGCCTCGAAGCGTCCGATCGTCTCGCCCTTGATCGGTCTGGTGGCGACGCTGGCGCCGACGATCGGCCCGACCGTCGGCGGCTATCTCAGCCACGCCTTTTCCTGGCACTGGCTGTTTCTGGTCAATGTCGTGCCCGGCATCGGCGTCACCATCGCCGCCTGGACCCTGATCGATTTCGACAAGCCGCAGCCTGGGCTGCTCGCGCGCTTCGACTGGCTCGGCCTCGCCGGCATGGCGAGTTTTCTCGGCAGCCTCGAATATGTGCTGGAGGAAGGCACGCGGCTGGACTGGTTCCAGAGCCATGAGATCGTGTTCTTCACCGGCGTCATGGCGGTCGGAGCGGTGCTGTTCTTCTGGCGGGCGCTGACGCGCGAGGACCCGCTGGTCGATCTCCTCGCTTTCAAGGACCGCAATTTCGCATTCGGCTCGCTGTTCTCCTTCTGCATGGGCATCGGCCTCTACGGGCTGACCTATCTCTATCCGGTCTATCTCGGGCGCATCCGCGGCTATGACGCGCTGATGATCGGCGAAACCATGTTCGTCACCGGTCTGTGCATGTTCCTGACCGCGCCCGTGGCCGGCAAGCTCTCGCAGAAACTCGATCCCAGGCTGATGATGATGATCGGTTTCGCCGGCTTTGGGCTGGGCACCTGGATCGCCTCGCACATCACGGCCGATTGGGATTTCCACGAGCTGCTGCTGCCGCAGATCCTGCGCGGCTGCTCGCTGATGCTGTGCATGGTGCCGATCAACAATCTGGCGCTTGGCACGCTGCCGCCGCAGCAGTTGAAGAACGCCTCGGGGCTCTACAATCTCACCCGCAATCTCGGCGGCGCGGTTGGTCTGGCGCTGATCAACACGCTGCTGAATACGCGCACCGACCTACATATCCAGCGCCTGCACGAGGCGGTCGCGGCGGGGCGGCAGGTGGCGGAGGAGAATCTCGCCAACCTCATCGCGCGCTTCGCCGACCATGGCGACGCGGCCGAACGCATGGCGCTCGCGCTGCTGAACCAGCGCGCCCACAAGCAGGCGCTGGTGCTGGCGTTCGGCGACGTCTTCCTGGGGCTGACGGCGATTTTCGCGGCGCTCGTGCTGCTCGCCCTGTTCATGCGCAAGCCGCCTAAGAACGCCGCCGCGGGCGCCGACGCGCATTGACGCAGGGCCGGCGCGCCACGCCGCGCGCATCGCCGCCATGCGCATCGGCGATTGACTTGAAGCCGGCAATGCGCCAATTATGATAACAATATCAGTAGTTTAGATGTTTTCTAAACTACCGTGCCGGTCAGCCGGCGAAATCGGAAGGCGTTGTCGATGAGCGTTTCGTCCATCAAGGATTTCAACCGGGCCGCAGTCCATGCGGACCACATCCCTTGGCCGCAGAAGAGCCCGTCCTCCTGCCCGATCAGCGCTGTCCGGGCGCGGTTGCGCACGGCCGGGCTGCGGCCGACGCGCCAGCGCATGGCGCTCGGCTGGCTGCTCTTCGCCAAGGGCGACCGCCATGTCAGCGCCGAGATGCTCTATGAGGAGGCGCTGCGCGCGCGCGAGCCATTGTCGCTGGCGACCGTCTACAACACCTTGCGCCAGTTTTCGGAAGCCGGGCTGCTGCGCCAGGTGTCGGTGTCGGGGCCGAAAACCTTTTTCGACACCAATGTCTCGGAGCATCACCACTTCTACAATGAGGAGGACGAGTCGGTCGTCGACATTCCCGGCTCGACCATCCAGGTCGCCGGCTTGCCCGAGGCGCCCGAGGGCATGGTGATCGCCTCCGTCGAGGTCATCGTGCGGTTGCGCCGCGCCGATGAGGAGGAGGCGCCCGCGCATCATGCCTGCGGCGGAGGGCGCGCGTGATCGTCTGCTCCTGCAACGTTTTGTCCTGCAGCCAGATCAGGGGCACCATCGCTCCCGATGGCTCCGGGCCGTCGACGGCGGGGGAAGTCTATGGCTGCCTGGGCTGCAGCCCTGAATGCGGGCGCTGCGCCCGTCAGGTCCGCGCCATTCTGGCCGAGGCCCGCGCCGCCTGCGCCAGCCATTGCGCGTCCTGCGCCGGCCGCGACATCGGCTGCGCTGTCCATGTCCAGCTCGGCGCGATGATGCAGGGTGTCGAAAGCGACCAGGACCTTGCATCTGCCGCAGCGTAATTGCTGGTTTGGCGGGTCATGGGCTCTTCCCTTTCGCGAAGCGCCAGTCTAGATTAGTATCATTCTAATCTAGCTGGGAGCTTTCGATGAAGGGTGACAAGAAGGTTATCGAATATCTGAATCGCGGTCTTCGTTCCGAGCTGACGGCGATCAACCAGTATTGGCTGCATTATCGCATGCTCGATAACTGGGGCCTGAAGAAGATGGCGAAGACCTGGAAGAAGGAATCGATCGAGGAGATGGTTCATGCCGACCGCTTCGTCGACCGCATTCTTTTCCTCGAAGGCTTCCCCAACATGCAGAAGCTCGATGCGCTGCGCATCGGCGAGAACGTCAAGGAAGTGATCGAGGCCGATCTGAAGGCCGAGATCGAGGCGCGCGCCCTGTATCAGGAGGCCTCCACCTATTGCCGCGAAGTTCAGGATTATCCGTCGGAAGAGCTCTTCAAGAATCTGATGAAGGATGAGGAGGGGCATATCGACTTCCTCGAGACCCAGCTCGACCTGATCGCGCGAATCGGTCTCGAGCTCTACACGCAGAAGCATATTGGCGGCCTCGAAGAGTAACGCCCTCGGCCGACCGGGGCCGCGTCGCGCGGTCCCGGAAACGTGCTGCCGAAGCCCCTGTATGCGCTCGCGTCTTGAGCTATATCGCTCACAGATGATCGCATCGAAGGAGACCGCTTCATGACTGACAGCACCGACTACGTCCCGCCCAAGGTCTGGACCTGGGACAAGGCCAGCGGCGGCGCCTTCGCCAGCATCAATCGCCCGATCTCCGGCGCGACGCATGAGAAGGCGCTGCCCGTCGGCAAGCATCCGATGCAGCTCTATTCGCTCGGCACGCCCAACGGCCAGAAGGTCACGATCATGCTGGAGGAGCTGCTGGCCCTGGGCCATAGCGGCGCCGAGTACGACGCCTGGCTGATCAAGATCGGCGATGGCGAGCAATTCGGCTCCGGCTTCGTCGAGGTCAACCCCAACTCGAAGATCCCGGCGCTGATGGACCGCAGCGGCCCCAAGCCCATCCGCATCTTCGAATCCGGCGCGATCCTGATGCATCTCGCCGAGAAGTTCGGCGCCTTCCTGCCGACGGAGCCTGCGGCGCGGGCCGAGACCTTGTCCTGGCTGTTCTGGCAGATGGGCTCGGCGCCGTTTCTGGGCGGCGGCTTCGGCCATTTCTACGCCTATGCGCCAGCCAAGTTCGAATATCCGATCAACCGCTACGCCATGGAGGTGAAGCGCCAGCTCGACGTGCTCGACCGGCGCCTGGCCGAAAACGAGTTCGTCGCCGGCGCCGACTACAGCATCGCCGACATGGCGATCTGGCCCTGGTATGGCGGGCTGGTGAAGGGCTGGCAGTATGGCGCCGCCGAGTTCCTCTCGGTTCAGGATTACAGCCATGTCCTGCGCTGGGCCGACCAGCTGCTGGCGCGCCCCGCCGTCGCCCGCGGCCGCAAGGTCAACCGCACCTCGGGAGAGCTCTCCAGCCAATTGCACGAGCGCCACGACGCCAGCGACTTCGACACGAAGACGCAGGACAAGCTCGCCCCGGCTGCGGGCTGAAAGCGGCCCCCGCCGCCTCTTGCGCGAGGCGGCGGGCGGCGCAGTGGTCAGGGGCGCTTCGAGGGCTGTCGCAACGACCGCGGCCGCCCGCACGTCGCCTAACGATCGAAGCGGAGGCGAAAAGCCGCGTAGAACACGAGAGCGCCGGATATCATGGCCCCAAACAGGTAGGGAGCATGCAGCGTGGACGCCCGACCGATGCCGGGCTCCAGCAGCGCGACCAGGGCGCCCGCGCCGACCGCGCCGAATGGCATCGCGCCCCATCCGAAGAACCGGTAGACCGAATTGACCTGACCGAGCAGCGCGTCCGGGATCAGGCGCTGGCGGTAGCTGACCGTCACGACATTCCAGAGCATGCTCCCTGCGGCTTCGACGAACATGGCCAGGCAGGTGAGGGGGACCGAACTGAAGACGCCCAAGACCAGATGCATCAGGGTGAAGCCGCAAAGCGCCAGGATGAGCTCGCGCGCATGCCGAGCCTGTCGGCGATAGCCGGCGCGATCAGCCCGCCGAGCACGCCGCCGGCCGCGCCGCTGGTCAGCAGGCCGTAGCCGGCGGCCGATAGCTGCAGCACCTCCTGGGCATAGAGCACCAGGATCGTCAGCCCGCCCACGGCGACGGCGTTGATTCCGCCAAGCATGAGGGCGAGCCGCAGGATCGCGGGTGCGCGCCGCATCCAGGCCAGTCCCTCGCGCAGCGCGGGCCAGAACGGCTTATGCGCCGCCGGCGGCCGGCTCGGCAGGGTGATCAGCCAGACGATGCCGATCGCGAGCGCCAGCGTCGCGCTGTTGAAGCCGAAGGGCACGACGATGCCGGCTGAAATCAGCGCGACAGCCAAGGGTGGGCCGACGAACTGCCCCATGACCTGCTCGGCGCTCCACATCTGGCCGTTCGCGCGCTCCAGCTCGTGGCTCGCGACGATGGATGGCAGCACCGTCTGAGACGCGTTGTCGCGGACGATCGGTCATGACGCCCGCTGGCAAGGCGAAGAGGAGCCATGGCAATCGTCCGGCCATTGCGACGGCGAGATCATCACCGGATCGCGGGTGAGCAGGGTGGCCAGCCAGGGCATCGCGACAGCGGCGATGCCGTCGCCGAGATTGGCCACCACGCTGCCCGAGAGGAGGAGGCGATAGTTGCGGTTCGATTTCAGCAATGCATATCGCAAGGGAATATCGCCCTGATAAGCAGTTTGTGATCAATCTATGCCGAATATTAAGCTTGTAAGGGTCGATTCCTCTTGCGGCAAGGCGGGGTAATATTCACTTCGCATCCGCGCCGTTGGCGATAGGCTTGTCGCGAGGGTCGCTGTAAGGTCAATCGAAGAAAATTGGCGGAAGCTTGCCCATGGCGGAAACGACTGCGACGAACCGGCTTCGCCAGCGCCCCCATCTCGCTTCTTATTGCCTGTTGCGGGTGGGAGAGACCATCCTGCTGCAGCGCCGCTTCAACACCGGCTATCTCGATGGCTGTTGGGGGGCGCCGTCGGGCCATGTCGATGAGGGCGAGGATGCGCTGTCGGCCGCCTCGCGGGAATTGCGCGAGGAAACGGGGCTGATCGTGGAACCGAGCGCCTGGCGCTTCGTCTGCGCCAAGCATCGCCGGACGAGCCTGACGATCATCGACCTGTTCTTCACGGCCGAGGATGTGCAGGGGGGGCGCGCCCCGCATCTGCGAGCCCGACACATGCGACGGCCCCGCCTGTTTCCCAATCGGCCGCCTGCCTCAGCCGCTGGCGGGCTATGTCGGCGTGGTGATCGACTGCCTCCAGGGATGGGAGACGCCATTCGGCCGCTTCCACCAGGAAGGCTGGGAATAGGGGCGCCAGTTTCCGCTTGTCTTTTTGCCCCGCGCAACGCACGGCCGCGTCCTAGGACGCCGCAGCTCAGGAGCGCGAT
>JBKBRD010000016.1:0-22325 GCA_046292405.1 Allobosea sp.
TCACTCGGCCGATCCGGGCCAGGACAGAGCGCTTGTTGGCAGGCGCTGCTCCGGATCGATCACCGTCACTGTCGGGCCGCCCGCTTCGTTCCAGCGCCAGAGGGCGACGCATGCGCCTCCCGGCGACATGAACGAGGGGTAGATCAGGCCGTCCCAACCTTTGCGCTGGAGCGCTTGGGCGAGCCTATGCGTTGCGGGCGTGACGCCTGCCGCCATGTCCGCCCGCCACGCGGTCGCATGGATCGCGTCGCCGACACCTGCGGCTGCCAAGTTCTCGCCGGCCAGGTCGAAAAGCCGGGCCTGTCGCACCGCCAATTGCGCGATCAGGGCCGGGTGCTGCACGAAGCCCTGGTTGTATTCCGCCCAGGCCGTGGACAACTCCCGGGCGGCGTAGAGGCAGGGCTGGCCGACCGCGTTCCAGCGGCCGCCATAGCGGGCCGCGCCGGTTCCCGAGAGCGGCGCATAAGACCAACGCGGCACATAGGCCCGCCAGAGCACGAGGTCGGCCGCAGGCCCTGGATCAGGAATAGACACCCGCGCGGACCGATTCGAGATAATCCAGCACCTGGTCGCTCTGGCCGCTACGCACCAGATCGAGCGCCGTCTTGCCGCCCCAGCCGGGCAGGGGCTGGTGCTTGAACCAGATCGCGGCGCGGTCGTCGCCGCCAGCCATCTCCGCCGCCATGGCGATGATGCGCACCAGCGGGCTCAACGCCGCATCGACCTTGCGCATGCCCGAGCGGGCCGTGAGCGTGGTGCGCGCCACGCCGATCATCGCGGCGATCTCGGTCAGCGGCAGTCCAAGCTTTTCGGCGACGCGTCGCGCGGAGAGGTAGGGTTGGTCGGCTTCGCGAAACGCGGCCGCCGTGAGGGGCAAGACAGCAGACATGTCGCCATTCCCGCGCGGGCTGATCAATCCATGCTCAGTATATGACCAGATCCCGGCGAATTCAAACGGCGCGCGCCGCCGTCACTCCATCACCGCCGCCTTGAGGATGCAGACCATCAGCGCCGTGCCCGGCTCTTTTCCGACGCAGCGGACGATGTGGCGGCGGTCGCAGCGATAGCGCAGCGTGTCGCCGGCTTTCGCCCTCTGAATGATGTCGCCGACCTCGACCTCGAATTCGCCGGAGGTGACGGAGAGGGATTCGATCGAGCCGCGCTGATGGCCCTCGGAATCGAGCTCGCCGCCCGCTTCGGACTGGACATCATACCATTGCAGCCATTCGACCGTCTTGATCCAGCCGATGATGGCGAGCCGCAGCTTGCCGTCCTCCGAAACCAGGATTGGCGTGTCGGAGCGCGAGGTCTTCTCGATGAAGGGCTCTTCCTCGCCGCTGGAGAGCACGCGCTCGATCGAGATGTCGAGCGCCTGCGACAGCCGCCAGATCGTCGCCAGCGTCGGATTGGTCTCGTTGCGCTCGATCTGGCTGATGATCGACTTGGCGACGCCAGATTGCTCGGCGAGCTCCGACAGCGACAGGTTATAGGCCTTGCGCAGGCGCTGGATGGTCTTGCCGAGCTGTCCGGAGATGACCTGCGCCCCCGATTCCAGTTCGCGCCCGCCGCGTTCCTTGGTCTCGATGCCCATGCCTGCCCGTCCGTTCCGTCTGTTGATGTGTTTGTCCAAGCGAATAATCGTTTGTCCTAAAGGACAATGCCCCTTGCGCCGTGTCGGGGCAAGCCGCTGGCCAGGGCGCCGTCACGTGCCGCGCGAGGAACCGACTTCGCGCTGTTCGCGCTTGAGCAGGCCGAGCTGCTGCTCGCGCAGGATGACATAGATGCCCGAGGCGATGACGATTGAGGCGCCGATCAGAACGGCGGTGACCGGCCATTCGCCGAAGACGAACCAGCCGATGGCGACGGCCCAGAGCATGGTGGAATATTCGAATGGGGCGATCAGCGAGGCGTCGCCATAGCGATAGGCCTGCACCAGCAGGATCTGGCCGAGCCCGCCGAGAATGCCGATCACCACCATCATCAGCGCGTCCTGCCAGCCGGGCAGGTTCCAGCCGAAGACGATGGTCGCCAAGCCGAGCGCGCTGGTCAGCAGCATGAAGTAGAACACGATCGCGCCGGTGCCCTCGGTGCGCGTCAGCTGGCGCACCTCGACCGAGGCGAAGGAGGAGCAGAGCGCGCCGGCCAGGCCGAAGGCGACGCCGATGAGCGGGCCGTTGCCGGCTCCGTGGCTGGCGACGCCGAGATGCGGGCTGAGCATGATGATGACGCCGACGAAGCCGACGCCGACCGCGGTCCAGCGATAGACCCTGACCCGCTCCTTCAGCACCAGCGCCGCGAGAACGACGACCAGCAGCGGCGCCGCATAGCCGATCGCCACGGAATCGGAGAGCGGCAGGAATTGCAGCGAGGCGAAGCCGCAGAACATGCCGGTGGAGCCGAACATGCCGCGCTTGAGATGGCCGCGCAGGTTGCGGGTGCGCAAAGCCGCGCCGACGCCGCCCTGCCAGCCCAGCCAGAGCAGCAGCGGGATCATGGCGAAGAAGGAGCGGACGAAGACCAGTTCTCCGGTCGGATAGCGCGTCGAGATCGCCTTGATGCTCGCCGACATCAGGGTGAAGGCCAGCGCCGACAGCAGTTTGAGACTGATTCCGAGGAGAGGCGACAAGGGGACCGGCGCGGCGGGAGGGGCTGGAGCCCGCGCGAAGCGGCGGCGGGCTTCGCCTTTAGACCATGCGGGCCCCTGCGTTCAAAGCGTCCTCTCTGCAACCCCGCACCGCCATTGCCAACGGAACGCGGCCGCGACTCAGAAGCTGCCGCGGAACAGGCCGCCATCGATCAGCAGATTCTGGCCGGTGATGTAACCGGCATGGCTGCTGGCGAGGAAGGCGCAGATCTGGCCGAATTCCTCGGCCGTGCCGAAGCGTCCGGCCGGGACTTCCGCCCGACGCGACGCCGCCATCTCGGCCTCGCTGACGCCCTTGGCAGCGGCCATGCGCGTGGTCGAGCCGCGCAGCCGGTCGGTGTCGAAATAGCCGGGCAGGACGTTGTTGATGGTCACGCCGGAGCCGGCCACCTCGCGCGCTACCCCCGCCAGGAAGGCGGTGAGGCCGGCGCGCGCCGCCGAGGAGACGTCGAGCCCGGTTAGCGGCGTCAGCACGCTCATCGAGGTGATGTTGACGATGCGGCCGAATTTCCGGGCGATCATGCCGTCGATCACCGCCTGGGTCAGTTCGAGCGGCGTCGCCATGTTCTGGACCACGCCTTCCAGCAGCGCCTCGCGCGTCACGTCGCGGAAGGGTTTGGGCGGCGGGCCGCCATTGTTGTTGATGAGGATGGACGGCTCGGGCGCTGCCGCGAGCAAGGCCTTCTGCCCATCCGGCGTCGAGACATCGGCCGCGACCGGAATGATCGTCGCGCCCGTGGCCGCGCGCAGCGCGGCGGCGGTGGTCTCCAGCACGGCCGAATCGCGGCCGTTGATCACCACCCGGCAGCCGGCCTGCGCAAGCGCGAGCGCGGCCCCGCGACCGAGCCCCTTGCTGGAGGCGCAGACGATGGCCGTGAGGCCGGCGATTCCCAGATCCATGATGGTCTCCCAGAGGCTTGAGGCTTGGTCGCGACGCAATTGAGCAGGGTTCGCACGCGCCGTCATCAAAGCGCAATGCAACTCGGGCACACGCCGCAAGCATCGGAACGGCTGGGTGATGGCGATGAGCGACGAGAATGGCGCCAGACAGGTTCGCGCGATCTTCATCTCCGACCTGCATCTGGGGACGCGAGGGGCGCAGGCGGACCTCGTGCTGGAATTCCTGAAGGCCTATGACGCGCCGCAGATCTATCTGGTCGGCGACATCATCGACGGCTGGCGCCTGAAGAATGGCTGGTACTTCCCGCAGACCCATAACGACGTGGTCCAGAAGCTGCTGCGCAAGGTGCGCAAAGGCGCGAAGCTGACTTACGTCACCGGCAACCACGACGATTTCCTGCGCGATTTCACCGGGCTGCATTTCGGCGGCATCGCGCTGGTCGACGACGTCATCCACGAAACCGCCGACGGCAAGCGCCTGCTCGTCATCCATGGCGACCTGTTCGACCTCGTGGTGCGCAACGCCAAATGGCTCGCCATGCTGGGCGACTGGGCCTACACGCTGGCGCTGGCCTCGAATGTCGTGGTCAACCGGGTGCGCCGGCTGCTGCATCTGCCGCACTGGTCGCTTTCGGCCTGGGCCAAGCTCAAGGTCAAGAACGCCGTCAACTATATCGGCGAGTTCGAGCATTGCCTGGCGGCCGAGGCGCGCCGGCACAATGCCGATGGCGTGGTCTGCGGCCATATCCACCACGCCGCCTGCCGCGAGATCGAGGGGCTGACCTATATCAACACGGGCGATTGGGTGGAGAGCTGCACCGCCGTGGTGGAGCATCATGACGGGCGCTTCGAGCTGATCCTGTGGCCGCAATACCGGCTCAAGGGCGAAAAGCCGGTGCCCGTGATCGTGCCGGCGCCGATGCCGGCTCTGGTCGAGGCGGCCTGATGCGCCTGCTGATCGCGACCGACGCCTGGCGGCCGCAGATCAACGGCGTGGTGCGCTCGCTGGAGCGTATGCGCGAGGCCGGCCCCGATTTCGGCTTCACCACGGAGATGCTGACGCCCGAGGGGTTCCGGCAGATCGGCCTTCCCTCCTACCCCGATATCCGCATCGCGCTGGCGACGCAGCGCGAGGTGGGCAGACGCATCGCCGAGGCGGGGCCGGACCATATCCACATCGCCACCGAAGGCCCGATCGGCTGGCTGACGCGCGCCGTCTGCCTGGCGGAGAAGCGCAGCTTCACCACCAGCTATCACACGCGCTTCCCGCAATATGTCGCGGCGCGCTGGCCGATTCCCGAAAGCTGGAGCTATCGCTTCCTGCGCCGGTTCCATGGGCCGGCGGCCGCGGTGATGGTCTCGACCGCCACCGTCGAGGCGGAGCTGGCGGAGCATGGTTTCGAGCGGATCGTGCGCTGGGGCCGCGGCGTCGATCTCGGGCTTTTTCATCCGCGTCCCGAGAGCGTGCTCGATCTGCCGCGCCCGATCTTCCTCAGCGTCGGGCGCGTCGCGGTCGAGAAGAATCTCGACGCCTTCCTGTCGCTGCGGCTGCCAGGCAGCAAGGTGGTGGTGGGAGACGGTCCGTCGCGGGCCGAGTTGCAGCGCGCTTATCCCGACGCGCATTTCCTGGGGGCCTGCGAGGGGGAGCGGCTGGCGGCGATCTACGCCTCATCCGACGTCTTCGTCTTTCCGAGCCTGACCGACACCTTCGGCATCGTCCTGCTCGAGGCGGCGGCTAGCGGGCTGCCGGTCGCGGCCTTCCCCGTGCAGGGTCCGAAGGACGTGTTCGACGGCAGCGGCGCGGCGGTGCTGGGCGAGGATCTGCGCGCGGCGGCGCTGGCGGCCCTGCGCATCCCCCGCGAAGCCTGCCTGGAGTTGGCGGCCGGCTATAGCTGGCGGCGCAGCGCCGAGCAGTTTTACGGGCATATCCGCAATGTCGTGCGGACGGTGGCCCCACAGGCGCGCAACGCCCCTGGCAGCGCCGATGTCACAACCTTCGTGAGCGTTTGTCCCGGGGAATAGCGCGCGGCGAGGCCTCGGCGGGCTTGAACTCCGCCCGGAACGCGTCGCGGCGCTCATGCACCGCGGCGATGACCAGCCCCATCGGCACCCCGAGCCCGACCAGCGCGGCTTCCGACAATTGCAGGCTCGCCTCGATGGTCTCGGGTACGGCGTCGTTGACGCCGATCTCGTAGAGATGGCGCGCATGGGCGCCGTCCCTTGCGCGCGCGACGATGACGAGATCGGGCCTCAGCGCGCGCGCCGTTCGCACGGCTTCGTCGACGGCGCGCGGATTGTCGATGGTGACGATCAGCGCCGTCGCCTCATGCAGCCCGCACAGGCGCAGGAAATCGCCGCGGGTCGCATCCCCGTAGAAGGCGGGTCGCCCGGCGCGCCGCTGGGTCGCGACCAGCACCGGGTCGGTGTCGATGGCGATATAGGGCTTGCGGTGCTCTTCCAGCATGCTGCCGACGAGCCGGCCGACGCGGCCGCAGCCGACGACGATGGCGCGCGGGGCGTGGTCGTCGGGCGGCAGCGCCTTGGCCTCGTCGGGCAGCACGGTCGGCGTCGCGTAGCGCTGGGCGAGATGGCGCGCGAGCCGGGCCAGGAAGGGCAGGGCGACCATGGTCAGCGAGACCGCCGTCAGGACGATGCCGGCCACGCCCGGCGCCAGCAGCTTGGCGGCGACGGCGGCGCCGAAGAGCACGAAGGCGAATTCCCCGCCCGGCCCGAGCATGATCGCCGATTCGATGGCTGTCGCTTTTGACAGCCGGAAATAGCGCGCCAGCCCGAAGACGAGCGCCGCCTTGGCGACGAACAGGCCAAGCGCGATGCCGAGGATGGTGAGGGGATGGTCGGCGATCTGCGAGGGGTCAACGCTCATCCCGACCGTCAGGAAGAAAACGCCGATCAACAGCGATTTGAACGGGTCGACCGTGACCTCGATGGCGCGGCGATATTCGGTCTCGGCCAGCAGCAGCCCGGCGATGAAGGCGCCGAGCCCCATCGACAGACCCGCCGCCGCGGCGACCACGCCGGTGCCCAGCGCCACGAGCAGCGTCGCCGCCATGAAGCTTTCGGAGGAATCGGCCGCCGCCACCAGCCTGAACAGCGGCCGCAGCCCCAGCCGCCCGACGACGATGATCGCCGCAATCGCGCCGAAGGCCTGGATCATCGCCTGGGCGAGACCGACCAGCAGCGAGCCTTGCTCGGTCTGCGCGCCCAGCACGCTGATGAGGAAGAGCAGGGGGACGACCGCGATGTCCTGGCACAGCAGCACAGCGAAACTCGCACGGCCGGCGGAGGTGGTGGTGCGGCGTTTGCTGGCCAGAAGCTCGACGACCATCGCCGTCGAGGACAAAGCGAGCCCGAACCCGATGATCAGCGCCGCCGTCGGCGGCTGCCCGAGCCCATAGGCGACGGCGCCGATGACCGCGCCCGACAGGGCGATCTGCCCCAGCCCGAGCCCGAAGACGAGGCGGCGCATGGTGCGCAGGCGTTCGAAGGAGAGTTCGAGCCCGATGACGAAGAGCAGGAAGGCGACGCCGAGTTCGGCCGGGCCGGCGAGCGCCTCCTGGCTCGAGACCGTGATCGCCCCGAGAAAGGGCACGGAGGCGACCAATCCGCCCAGGCCGAAGGGGCCGAGCAGCGCGCCGCAAGCCATGAAGGCGACGATGGAGTTGACCTTGAAGCTTCGCGCCAGGGGCACGACGATGCCCGCCGTCGCGAGCACCACGACGGCGTCCTTGTAAATGGTGGGGTCGGTGCCGCTGGCCAATTCGCTTATCCGCTCGACTCGTCTGTGAAAAACAGCCTGGCGACAGTGCGGCCTGGGCAGCTGCATTACAACCGGGGCGTTGCCCTTTCGTCAGGCAAACCCTGCATCGTTTGGCGGTTTCCGCTTTGGGACACGATGGTTTAGCCTCGGCGTTCTGCTGCCAAGGGATTGACGATGCGCTTTGCCGGAACCGAGAACTACGTCGCCACCGAGGATCTCACCGTCGCGGTCAACGCCGCGATCCGACTCGAACGGCCGCTGCTGGTCAAGGGCGAGCCGGGCACCGGCAAGACCGTGCTGGCGGAGGAGATCGCCGCCGCGCTGAAGGCGCCGCTGATCACCTGGCACATCAAGTCGACGACCAAGGCGCAGCAGGGGCTCTACGAATACGACGCCGTCAGCCGCTTGCGCGACAGCCAGCTCGGCGACCCCCGGGTCTCGGACATCGGCAATTACATCAGGCGCGGCAAGCTCTGGGAGGCGTTCGTCGCGCCGGTCCGCCCGGTGCTGCTGATCGACGAGATCGACAAGGCCGACATCGAATTCCCCAACGACCTGTTGCTCGAGCTCGATCGCATGGAGTTCCATGTCTACGAGACCGGCGAGACGGTCAGGGCGGCGCAGCGGCCGGTGATCATCATCACCTCGAACAATGAGAAGGAACTGCCTGACGCATTCCTGCGCCGCTGCTTCTTCCACTATATCCGCTTCCCCGACGCGCAGACGATGCAGGCGATCGTCGACGTGCATTTCCCCGGCATCAAGAAGCGGCTGATGGAGGAGGCGCTGAAGCTGTTCTTCGAAGTGCGCGAGGTTCCCGGCATCAAGAAGAAGCCTTCGACATCCGAGTTGCTCGACTGGCTCAAACTGCTCGTCGCCGATGAGATGACGCCGGAGATGCTGCGCGAGCGCGATCCGCGCAAGCTGATCCCGCCGCTGCATGGGGCGTTGCTGAAGAACGAGCAGGATGTCTCGCTCTTCGAGAAGCTCGCGTTCATGGCGCGGCGGGAGCAGAGGTGAGGGGGCGAGTGGGGAATGGCGAATGGCGCTGATGTTTAGCCCTCATCTGCGAGGAGCTGCGAAGCAGTGTCTCGAGGCATGGTCCAGGAGGTTGCGGAAACATCTGGAGCATCCTTCGAGACGCGCCTGCGGCGCTCCTCAGGATGAGGGCTGAGGAGCCTTTCGCACTCGCTTGCTCAACCCCTCGCCATTCACCCCTCGCCATTCGCCACTGGCATGCTTAGATCATGGCCATGCGCCGCCTGATGCTCTTGCGACATGCGAAATCCAATTGGCCGGAAGGGGTCGCCGATCGCGACCGGCCGCTGGCGACGCGCGGGCGCGAGGCTGCGCCCGTGATGGGGCGCTATCTCGCCGACGAGCTGCTGCTGCCCGATCTTGTCCTGGTGTCGCCGTCACGGCGGACGCTGGAGACCTGGGAGCTGGTGGCACCCATGCTGACCGAGAAGCCGCCGAGCCATGTCGAGCCGCGGATCTACGAGGCGCCGTCGCAGCGTCTGTTGCATGTGGCGCAGGAGGTCGAGCCGGCTGTCCGCACGCTGCTGATGATCGGCCACAACCCCGGATTCGAGGAATTGGCGGCCGCCTTGACCAGCCATGGCGACCGCTACGCCGCCGCGCGCATGAACCAGAAATACCCGAGCTGCGGGCTTGCCGTGCTCGATTTCGACATCGAGGACTGGCGCGATCTAAGCCTGCGCAGCGGCCGTCTCGACCGCTTCGTCACGCCGGGCTCGCTCGGCGAAGGTCCAGACGCGTGAGCGCGACCCGCAGGTGAGCCAGGATTCGCTTTTCGACGGGGCGCGCAATGCGGCGCTCGCTTTTGGCGACAGCCTGCTCGGGCTGGCGCGGCCGCGGCTGCGGCTCGGCGTTACCGGCCTGTCGCGCTCGGGCAAGACCGTCTTCACCACGGCCCTGATCCAGAATCTGATCGAGGGCGGCAAGCTGCCGGTGTTCAAGGCTGCGAGCGAAGGGCGGATCTCGCGCGTCAGGCTGGCGCCCCAGCCCGATGCGGACGTGCCGCGCTTCCCCTATGAGGCGCATCGGGCGGCGCTGACCGGCGAAGGGCGGCGCTGGCCGGAATCGACGCGGCGCATCTCCGAATTGCGCATCGAGATCGATTACGAGCGCGCCTCGGGCTGGTTTCGCGGCCCCGCGACGCTGACGCTCGATATCGTCGACTATCCCGGCGAATGGCTGCTCGACCTCGCCCTGATCGGCCAGGACTACAAGGCCTGGTCGGCGCAGGCCGTCAGCGACGCCCGCAAGGCACATCGCCTGGCCAGCGCGGGCGAGTGGCTGGCCGATCTGGCGCGGCGCGATCCGGCTGGTCCCGCCGATGAATTGGCGGCCGAGGCGGCGAGCGACCTGTTCAAGCAGTATCTGGCGCGGCTGCGGGCCGATCCTGAGGCCGTCGCGGTGACGCCGCCCGGCCGTTTCCTGATGCCCGGCGATCTCGAAGGGTCGCCCGCGCTGACCTTCGCGCCGCTCGATCTGGCGCTTGACACCGATCCGCAGCCGGGCACGCTGGCCGGGCTGATGGCCGACCGGTTCGAGGCCTATAAGCGCGTCGTGGTCGCGCCGTTCTTCCGCGAGCATTTCGCCCGGCTCGACCGGCAGATCGTGCTGGTCGACGCGCTCGCCGCGCTCGACGCCGGAGCGCCCGCGCTCGCCGATCTCGAGACGGCGCTCGGGCAGGCGCTGGCGGCGTTCCAGGTCGGGCGCAACTCCTGGCTCACCAGCCTGTTTGCGCCGCGCATCGAGCGGGTGCTGTTCGCAGCGACCAAGGCCGACCATATCCACCACACCAGCCATGACAGGCTGGCGGCGGTGATGGCCCATCTCGTCGCCCGCGCCGCCGCCCGCGCCGAAGGCTCCGGCGCGAAGGTCGAGAGCATGGCGCTGGCGGCGGTGCAGGCGACGCGCGAAGTGCGGATCAAGCAGGGGCGCGAGGAATTGCCGGCCATCGCCGGGGTGCCCGAGGCGGGCGAGGAGGTCGGTGGCGAGGTCTTCGACGGCGTCGGCGAGGCCGCGATCTATCCGGGCGAACTGCCGGACAACCCCTCCGCCATCTTCGATCCGAAGGCGCGCTGGCAGATCCGCGCGCCGCGCTTCCGCCCGCCGCTGGCGCAGCCCGATGCGGGAGGGCGCACCCGTCCGCCGCCACAGATCCGGCTCGATCGCGCGCTCGAATTCCTGATCGGCGACAAGCTCGCATGAGGGAGATGGCGCGATGAGCAGCAAGACCCCGCGGGCGGTCCGGCTCGAGACCTCAGGCCCGGCGAGCGACGAGATCGTGCCGCGCGAGGCCGGCGTCGCGGTGATGCCGGAAACCGAGCCGCTCGACCCGGTCGAGCCGGCGGCGGTGGCGCCCCGGCGGCGGCGCTTTTCCTGGGGCGGGCTGTTCGTCGCCGGCCTTTCGGGCTTCCTGACGCTGTCGTTCGCCATATGGGCGCAGCGGACCATCGAGGCGCTGATGGCGCAGAACCCGGCGCTGGGCTATGCGGCGCTCGCCTTCGCCGGGGTCGCCCTGCTGGCGCTGCTGGTGATGCTGGGCTCGATCCTGCGCGACATTCTGCGGGAGCGGAAGGTGGAGGGGCTGCGCCTGCGGGCGGTCGCCGCGCTGGCGGGCGGAACCTTGGCCGACGCCAAGGCGCTGGCGGGCGATCTGGCCGGGCTCTATGCCGGCCGCGCCGAAACCGCCAAGGGGCGGGCGGCCCTCGAGGAGGCGCTGCCGCAGCTCTTCGCCCCGCGCGACGTGCTGGCGGTGGCCGAGCGCCAGCTGATGAGCGAGCGCGATGCGCAGGCTCAGGCGCTGATCGCGCAGGCGGCGCGGCGGGTTTCGCTGGTCACGGCGCTCAGCCCGCGGGCCCTGATCGACATCGTCTTCGTGCTGGTCGCCTGCGCCCGGCTGCTGCGGGCGATCGCCGGCGTCTATGCTGGCCGGCCCGGCGCGCTCGGGCTACTGCGGCTGGCGCGCCAGGTTCTGGGGCATTTGGTGCTGACCGGCGGCGTGGCCGCGGGCGACGCCGTGATCCAGCAGGTGGTCGGGCAGGGGTTGGCGGCGCGGCTCTCGGCCAAGCTCGGCGAGGGCGTGCTCAATGGGCTGCTGACGGCGCGCATCGGGCTCGCGGCGCTCGCCGTGTGTCGCCCGCTGCCCTTCATCGAAGCCCGCCCGCCGTCGCTGTCGGATGTGGCGGGGGATCTCTCCTCCTTCCGCCAGTGAGCGGCGCAAGCCCGGCAGTTTTTGCCGAGACGCGCGTGAGTTGCCCGGTCAATTGCGCCGACGAACCTATCGTCAACCATCTAAGCCGCTGACAAACCACGCGTCGCGCCATGGCACAGCGCGTGCAACGCCGGTCTCGAAAGTTGAGTGTCGGCCAGTTGGCCGCCGGTTCGAGGTGAGGTTGCCATGGGTGTTTTCAGTGCGCTGACGACGGCTGTTTCAGGAATGCAGGCGCAATCCTATGCGCTGGAGAACATCTCCGGAAACATCGCGAATTCACGGACGGCCGGTTTCAAGCGCGTCGATACGACCTTTGCCGATCTGGTGCCGGATTCGGCGCTGAACCGGCAGATATCGGGCTCGGTCGGCGCCTTCAGCCGCGCCACCAACTCGACCCAGGGCGATCTCAACGCCACCAAGATCGACACCAACGTGGCGATCAACGGCGACGGCTTCTTCGTCGTCGACAAACGCCTCTCCGGCGTCGGGGCCAACACCACCTTCAACAATTCGAGCTACTACACCCGCCGCGGCGATTTCGACTTCGACGCCAACGGCTATCTGGTCAACGGCGCCGGCTACTTCCTCAAGGGCCAGAAGATCGACACGGTCACGGGCGAAGTGATCGGCACCCAGCCCGACGTGCTGCGCATCACGCAGGAACAGTATCCCGCGAAGGCGACGACCTCGATCGAATACCGCGCCAACATCCCGTCGCTGCCGGCGACGACGCGCAGCAAGACCGACACCAACAACCCGGCGCTGCGGCTGCTCAACCCGGCCAATTACGGCGCAGGCGCGCGGGACCCGTTGCCGGCTCCCGGCACCGGCGTCGTGCAGGGCCAGGACGTCCAGACCTTTCTGGGCGACTCCATCCCGGGCGGCTCGGTCACCGTCTACGATTCGCTGGGTCAGGCCACCACGGTCGAGATGCGCTGGGCCAAGACCGTCAACGCCGGCACGCCGGTTGGCGCGGTCGACACCTGGGCGCTGTTCGTCGCCGAGAACACGGCCGCCACAGGCGCTACCCCGGCCTATCGGGCGGCGACGACGACGGTCACCTTCGACTCCACGGGCAAGATGACGGCGCCGACCTCCGGCAACGTCGCCTTGCCGAGCGTCACCATCAACGGCACCACCGTCACCGGCATCAACCTGCAGGTCGGGTCCGACGGGCTGACCCAGAACGGCGACACCAGCGGCCAGATCAACGCCCGCAGCATCAGGCAGGACGGCTATACCGCCGGTACGCTCGACCGGGTTTCCGTCACCGCCACCGGCCAGGTCGTCGGCACCTTCAGCAACGGCCAGGTCAAGGCGCTGGCGCAGATCGCGGTGGCCCGCTTCAACGCCGACAATGCGCTGAAGCGGCTGGATGGCGGCGCCTTCGAGGAGACGATCGAGTCCGGCGCGCCGATCGTCGGCAGCGGTTCGTCGCAGCTGATCGGCGGCAATGTCGAGCAGTCCAACACCGATATCGCCGATGAATTCTCGAAGATGATCGTCACCCAGCAGGCCTATTCGGCCAACACCAAGGTGATCAGCACGGCGCAGGAAATGTTGCGCGACGTCTTCAGCATCATCCGCTGAGGAGGCAAGCCGGGTTGAAGCCGCCCAGAACGGGCGCGTGACGACAGGAGTTGACGATGGGTCTAAGCACTTCCCTGAACACTGCGGTCGGCGGCCTCGCCGCCAACCAGATCGGCATCGGCGTCGTTTCGCAGAACGTCGCCAATGCGGGGCGCGCCGGCTATGTGCGTCGGGAGGTCTCCACCGTCGAGGGTTACGACGGCGCCAGCACGCGGATGACCGCCGTGCAGCGGCTGCTCGACCGCGTGGTGCAGCATCAGCTCTGGCAGGAGACATCGAGCGCCGCCTACACCTCGACCCGGGCCGGTTTGATGTCGCAGGTCGACAAGCTCTTTGGCGCGCCAGGCAGCGCCAACGCGCTCGATTCGGTCTACAACAAGTTCACCAGCGCCTTGCAGGCGTTGCAGAACGACCCTGGCAATTACAGCCTGCGCTCAGGCGTGGTCGACGCCGCCTCGCAGTTGGCGACACGGCTGAACGGCCTGTCCAGCGGCGTGCAGGCTTTGCGCCAGGAAGCGGAAAGCGGCATCGCCAGCGCGGTCAAGCAGACCAACGAGCTGCTGAACTCGCTGACCACGGTCAATGCCCGCATTACCGGCGCTCCCAATGACGTCGGCGTCGCCGAGCTCAAGGATCAGCGCGACCGCATCGTCGCGGAACTCGCCCAGTACATCGACATCAAGACCAGCGAGAACGGCCAGGGCTCGCTCAGCATCGTCACCACCTCCGGCTACCAGATTTTCGATGGCCGCCCGGCTGTCACCTTGGCCTTCGACGAACGCGCGAATGTCGGGGCGACGTCGCAATGGAACGCCGATCCGGCGCTGCGCAATGTCGGCACCGTGACGCTGCGCGACGGCAATGGCGGCGCGATCGACGCCATCGCCAACAACCTGTTCCGCTCCGGCAGCATCGCGGCCAATATCGAGCTGCGCGACAAGACTCTGAATCAGGCCCAGGCCCAGCTCGACGAACTCGCGGCGCAGATGTCGAGCGCCCTGTCCGACCGCAACATCCAGGGCACGGCGGCCACCGCCGGCGCGGCGACGGGTTTCGACGTCGATATGACCGGGCTGCAGCCCGGCAACAAGCTGACGCTGGAATACAAGGTCACGCCCGGCGGCGCCGTCCGCAAGTTCACCTTCGTGCGAGTCGAATCCGGCGCTGCGCTGCCGCTGCCGGCCGGGTCCGGCGGCGACGCCAACAATACGGTCGTCGGCATCGACTTCTCCGGCGGGCCGGCCTCCGTCGCGGCGCAGATCCAGGCGGCGGTCGGGGGCGGCTTCACCGTCTCCAACACCGGTTCGGTGCTGCGCATCGTCGATGACGGGGCCGCGGGCACGCGCGACGTGGTCGGTCTCACGGCTCAGCCGACCGCCACCAGCGTGGCCGGCGGCAGCGCCGAATTCCCGTTCTTCGTCGACGCCGGCAAGGGCAACGCCCCCTTCACCGGTTCCTACGACAACGGCTCGCAGACGGTCGGCTTCGCCGGGCGCATCGCCATCAACCCGGCTTTGGTCGCCGATCGTTCCGGCCTCGTCGTCTTCAACACCACGCCCGCCACCGCGCAGGGCGACGCGACCCGCCCGAAACTGATGCTGGACAGGCTGACCAACAGCCAGCGCGACTTCACCCGCGTCACCGGACTCGACGGGCAGACCGCGACCTCCTCGCTCTCGATCTCGACCTTTGTCCAGCGGGTCGTCTCCTCGCAGGGGCAGGCCGTCGAATCCGCCAAGCGCCTGGATGAAGGGCAGCAGATCGCGCTCGCCGCCGTGCAGAGCCGGTTCCAGGCGACGTCCCAGGTCAATGTCGACCAGGAGATGTCGACGCTGATCGAGCTGCAAGCCGCCTATGCCGCCAATGCCCGCATCATCTCGACCGTCAAAGAGATGATGGACGTGCTGCTGCGCGTCTGAGGAGATAACCGATGACGATCACATCCTATGGAACCGGGGCCTACCGCGCCGCCAAGCCGAATGAATTCGTCTCGAGCCGGAGCCAGTTCGACGATCTGCAGCGCCAGCTCGTCACCAAGAAGCGCAGCGAGACCTATGGCAATCTCGGCATCGAACGGCGCACCAGCCTCGATGTCGCCAGCAAGCTTTCATCGATCGAATCCTGGCTGTCGGGCATCCAGCTCGGCACGGTCAATGTCGACCTGCAAACCAAGGCCGTCGAAAGCTACGCGAAGATGACGGCCGAATCGCGCAACGACATGCGCTCCAACACCTATGTGCCCAGCGCCAGCGGGCGCTCTTCGCCGCAGACTCTGGCCGAGGAGAAGTTCAAGCAGACGATCGACCTGTTGAGCACGGAGGTGAACGGGCGCTACCTGTTCTCCGGCCGCACCAGCGACGTCAATCCGGTCGCGAGTTACAGCGAGATCATGAATGGCGACGGCGCAGGCCGCGACGGGCTGAGCACGCTGATCGCCCAGCGCAAACAGGCCGATGTCGGCGTCGCCGGACTGGGACGCCTGCTGCTGGGCGGGGCTGCAGGAACGCCGAACGCGACCATCACCGAGGACAGCACGGTCTATGGGCTCAAGCTCGCGGGGGCGACCAGCAGCTCAGCGGCGATCACCGCGACGCTGAATGCGGGGCCGCCCAAGGAGATCGCGCTGACGGTCGCGAGCCAGCCGGCCGTGGGCGACGTCATCCGCATCAAGTTCGACCTGCCGGACGGAACCCAGCACGAGATCGAGCTGAAGGCCGCGGCGCCCGGCGCAACGCCGCAACCGGGCAAGACCTTCGAAATCGGCGCCGATGCGAACGCCACCGCGGCTGCGCTGCGCGCGACGATCGGCCAGGCCGTCGCGACGGAAGCGGCGACCATCCTGCCCTCCGCCTCGGCGATGGCGACGGCCAAGAATTTCTTCGCGGCCACGGACGCCAATCCGCCTCTGCGGGTGCCGGGGCCGCCCTATGACACGGCGACCGTGGCGCCGACGCCGGGCACGGCGGCCAATACCGTGCTCTGGTACAAGGGCGACCAGGGCACGGACCCGGCGCGCACCACCGCGACGGTCCAGGTCGACAAGGGGCAGGCCGTCGCCGTCGGCGCGCGCGCCAATGAAAACGCCTTCCAGACCGGGCTTGCGGCGTTCGCGGTGCTGGCCAACGAGACCTTTCCGCAGGCCGACCCCAATTCGCAGGCCCGCTACGAGGCGATGGTGGAGAGGGCGCGGGAAAAGCTCGGCTTCGACAACACGACCCAGAAGCCGGCCGAGATCATCACTGAACTCGGCACCGCGAAATCGGCCATGGCCCAGGCCAAGGAGCGGCATGTGGCGACGAAGAACCAGCTCGTCAGCCTCGCCGACAGCATCGAGAACGTCTCGACCGAAGAGGTGGCGACGCAGATCCTCGCCCTGCAGAACACGCTGCAGGCGAGCTACCAGGTCACCTCGATCCTGTCGAAGCTGTCGCTGACCAATTATCTCTGATTGCGCCCGGACATGAAAAAGGCGTCCCGCAGGTAGGGGACGCCTTTTTTTTCAGCGCCGGACGATCGGGCTCAGCGGCCGCGCAGCCCGGCGGCGATGTCGCGGTTGATGTTCACCAGCACCGCGAGCTTCGCAGCCGCCGGATCGGCGGCGATGCGGAAGGTCTGGTTGAAAATGAAATTGGCGAGAGCCAGGATGTTGCGCTTGATCTCGACCGGAAGGGGGTTGTCCTCCTTGATCACGGAGGACACCAGCAGCGTCCAGAGCTTGCGATTGTAGCTGAGCGCCTCGTCGAGATCGCGCTCGCGGCCGATCCAGTCGTCGGCAATGATCTGAAGCCGGGTGGCGGCCTTGATCAGCAGCGATGCTTCAAGTTCGCGGGGGGTGTCGATCGCTTGATTGGATCGGGCGGCAGAGGCGTACGCGTTAAACCCGTGTTGCATTCTCGATGAGTTCCGCTTCGTAAGCGATCAGCTTTTTTGCAGCCTTGAGGGCTTTGTACAGATCACCACTTAAGATGCGGTTATTAATCTCGTGAATAAGCGGCATTGAGCTCGGGGCCGCCTGGACGAAGTCGCGGACCAGCTCGAAATAGGTCTGGTGCTCATGCGTCGGGTCCTGGGCCAGGTACATGAGCTGGATGGCGAGGTAGATCTTCTTTGCCGGCGAATCCGCCCTGGCCGGGGTGAGGATGTCCTTTTCGCGCAGGATCGGCGCGTCGCCCTCGATGAAGAAGCGCGTGCGCTGCTCGTCGTTGCGGATGACCACCTGGCCGATGATGATGCGCTCGCGCGGCTTGAGTTCGACCTTGAGAGCCATGACGATCCTGCCTTCTGGCTGGAGGAGAGGGGGGCTTGCGCGACGTCTTCGGCGGCGTTCAGCCGAAGAGCCTCAATACACCCTGGTCGGCCTGGTTCGCCAGCGAGAGCGCCGTCTGCGACAGCTGCTGGCGCGTGTTGAGGGCGAGAAGGCTGGCGCCTTCCTCGTTGGGATCGGCGAGCACCAGATTGTCGGCGCCGATCTTCAGCACGTTGATCATGCTCTTCGAGAAATCCTGGCGCGTCTGCACCACGCCGAGATTGGCGCCGAAGGTCGATGCGGTGGAGCGCAGCGAGGTGATGACGGCGACGAGCGAGTCGGAGGCGGTGGCCAGGGCGCTGTCGCTCTGGAAATTGATGTCGTACGTGCCGGTCCCGGCCAGCTTGATCCCCAGCGACGAGGAATCGATGCTCTGACCCTGGACGTCGAGCTTGTTCTGATTGACGCCCGTCTTCTCGTTGAAAATGATCGAGAGCTTGTCGCCGGTCAGCAGGTTGATGCCGTTGTAGCTGGCGTCCTTGGCGAGCTGGTCGATCTGGGTGCGCAGGTCGTTGAACTGCTTGACCAGCGCGGTGCGCACCGGGCTGTCGACGATGGGCAGGCCAGTCGTTGCAGTCGTCGGGTCAAGGCCGAACAGCGCGTTTGCGTTGGTGGCGGTCTTCGAGCTGGCGGTCGCGGCCGTTGCGTCGGCGCCGCTGCCGATGCCGATCTGCAGCTTGTCGGAGGTCGTGGTCTTGACCGTCAGCTTGCCGTCATCGCCCACGGTCGCCGTGGCGAGGCCGGATTTGTTGATGGAATCGACGACGTTCTGCACCGTCGAGGTCGCGGTCAGGGTCGCGTCCGTATAGGTGTTGCTGCCGACCGTGATGGTCACCGCATAGCTGGCCGCGCCGCCGCCGAGCGACTGGGCCGCCGCCGGCGTCACCGTGGCGGCGCTTGCCGCGCCGGCGCCGAGCTGCGCCAGGAGCGTGGTCTCTTTCAACGTCTTGCCGAGATTGGTCGACGAGGTCACGGTGGTGGCGCCGCCGATCGCCGAGGTGCTCGTGACCGATGGTCGGCTGCCGATGTCGCCCTGCGCCTGCTTGATCGTCGACTGGGCCGACTGGACCAGTTTGACGATGGCGTCGATGCCCTTGGACGCGGCCTGGATGGTCTGGATGCCGTTGGAGATGCCGTCGAGCAGGCCGCTGAACTGGCTCGCCCGGTCGTTCAGGTTGAGCGAGGTGAAATAGTTGATCGGGCTGTCGATCGCGGAATTGACGCGCTTGCCCGTGGCGAGCCTGTTCTGGATCACGCCCTGCTCGGCCGTGGTCTGCTGCAGGGTCAGAAGGTTGTTTCGAACGCCGCTCGAAAGAATGGTGCTGGCCATCGCCTGAGTCCCCGTGGCGCAACTGCGCGCCGCTCATCGTCTGGCCCTGAACATCTCTCGTTAAGGATAATAAAAAGTTAATGCATTCACTTCTGACCCGCTGTCTTGAGCTGCGCGCGTTTGGCAATGCAAAAAAAGCGGCGGAGCTTTCGCTCCGCCGCTTCTCGTTTCACTCCGCCTACATTCTGTAGGCTGTTCCGCTCCTGCGGAAGAGGGATCAGAACAGGCGCAGGACGGCCTGGTCAGCCTGGTTGGACAGCGTCAGAGCGGTCTGGGACAGCTGCTGGCGGGTCTGGAGGGCGAGGAGCTTCGCGCCTTCCTCGTTGGTGTCGGCGAGGACGAGGTCGTCGGCGCCGGCCTTCAGCGTGCTGATCAGATCCTTCGAGAAGTCCTGACGGGTCTGGACGACACCCAGATTGGCGCCGAAAGTCGATGCGGTGGAGCGCAGCGAAGTCAGCGTTGCGGTCAGCGCGTCGGCGGCCTTGGCCAACGAGCTGTCGCTCTGGAAGTTGATGTCGTAGGTGCCCGTGCCGGCCTTCTTGATGCCCAACGTGTCGGAGTCGATGTTCTGACCCTGAATGTCGAGCTTGTTCTGGTTGGCGCCGGTCTTCTCGTTGAAGATCACCGAGAGCTTGTCGCCGGTCAGCAGGTTGATGCCGTTATAGCTGGCGTCCTTGGCAAGCTGGTCGATCTGCGTGCGCAGGTCGTTGAACTGGCTGACCAGGGCCGAGCGGACCGCGCTCGCTGTCACGTCCTTACCAGTGGTGTAGTCCGTCGTGGCGAGGCCGAGCTTGGTGTTGGCGGTGCCGCTCTGGGCGTCGGTCAGAGCCGCCGCTTCGGTGGCGCCGCTGCCGAGACCAACCTGCAGCTTGTCGGAGGTGGTCGACTTGATCGTCAGCTTGCCGTCATCGCCGACCGAAGCGGTCGCAACGCCGGATTTGTTGACCGAATCCACCACGTCCTGGATCGTCGAGGTCGCGGTCAGCGCCGTGTCGGTATAGGTCGTCTCGCCGGACTTGATGGTCAGCGTGATTTCCGCACCGGCGATGCCGAGCTTCTGCGAGGCGGACGCGGTGGCGTCGCCGAGCGTGCCGCCCAATTCGGTCGCGAGCGTGACTTCCTTCATCGTCTTGCCGGAGGCCGTCACCGAACCGGCGGTGCCGATGGCGGTCGTGCCGGCGATCACCGGGCGGCTGCTGATGTCGCCCTGGGCCTGCTTGATGGTCGACTGGGCCGACTGGACCAGCTTGGTGATGGCGTCCAGGCCCTTTGAGGCCGCCTGGATGGTCTTGATGCCGTTACCGATGCCGTCCAGTAGGTTGCCGAACTGGCTGGCCCGGTTGTTCAGCGAGTTGGAGGTGAAGAAGTTGACAGCATTGTCGACCGCCGAGTTGACGCGCTTGCCGGTGGCGAGACGGGTCTGAGCTTCCTGGGCGGAAGAACCGATGCTGGAGAGCGAGTTGAGCGCATTGCGGACGCCCGCAGAGATAGCCATAGCCATTGTCGTGAACCCTTCTGGGAGTGTTGCCTTCTGGCGTCGGGCCGTCCTGGCCTGACGCAGCGACACTCATCCGCGAGCTCGTAACAACTCGTAAATTCGCGCGTTCAGTTTTTACATTCGAATGCGTAATGCGATGCGTAGTTAATCAGTAATGAAATTACCTCTCCATCTTGGGGTGCCCGCCCGCATGATGCGGGAGGGGCTTTTCTTGGCGCCGGCGATCTGCCGGCATGGCCTGCCACTCGATCAGAACAGGCGCAGCACGGCCTGGTCGGCCTGGTTGGACAGCGTCAGCGCGGTCTGGGACAGCTGCTGGCGGGTCTGAAGGGCGAGAAGCCTGGCGCCTTCCTCATTGGTGTCGGCGAGGACGAGATCGTCGGCGCCGGCCTTGAGCGTGGCGATCAGATCCTTCGAGAAGTCCTGACGGGTCTGGACGACGCCGAGATTGGCGCCGAAGGTCGAGGCGGTCGAGCGTACCGAGGTCAGGGTCGCGGTCAGCGCGTCGGCGGCCTTGGCCAGAGCCGTGTCGCTCTGGAAGTTGATGTTGAAGGTCTCGGTCTTGTCAGTCGTGGCCTTCTTGATGCCGAGCGTGTCGGAGTCGATGCTCTGACCCTGAACGTCGAGCTTGTTCTGGTTGGCGCCGGTCTTCTCGTTGAAGATGACCGAGAGCTTGTCGCCGGTCAGCAGGTTGATGCCGTTGTAGCTGGCGTCCTTGGCGAGCTGGTCGATCTGCGTGCGCAGGTCGTTGAACTGGCTGACCAGCGCGTTGCGCACGGAGCTGACTTCCGGGTCCTTGCCGGTCTTGGCCAGCGTCTTGTCCAGCCCGAGCTTGTCGTTCGAATTCGCGGTGTCGCTCTCGGCGGCAAGTCTGGCGGCGGCCGAGTCCGCGCCATTGCCAATGGCGAAGGTCAGCTTGTCGGAGGTCGAGGTCTTGATGGTGAGCTTGCCGTCATCGCCGACGGAAGCGGTCGCCAGGCCCGATTTGTTGATGGAGTCGACTACGTCCTTGACCGTCGACGTCGCAGACAGGTTGGTGTCGGTGTAGGTCTTGTCGCCGACCGAAAGCTGCAGATGGTACGCGGCGGGGCCCATGCCGAGCTGCTGGGCTGTGGTGGCGGTGGCGGCGCCCGCAGTGCCGCCGAGCTGAGCGGCGAGCGTGACCTCTTTCATGGTCTTGCCCGTCGCCGTGACGGAGGCCGCAGTGCCGATGGACGCCGAGCTGGTGACGGACGGGCGGCTGCCGATGTCGCCCTGGGCCTGCTTGATCGTCGACTGGGCCGACTGCACCAGCTTGGTGATGGCGTCCAGGCCCTTCGAAGCGGCCTGAATGGTCTTGATGCCGTTGCCGATGTTGTCCAGCAGATTGCCGAACAGGCCGGCGCGGGCCTTGAGCGAATCGGAGGTGAAGTAGTTGACGGCGTTGTCGACGGCCGAATTGACCTTCCTGCCGGTGGCCAGACGCGTCTGCGCCTCCTGAGCGCCTGATCCGATGCTGGAGAGCGAGCTGAGCGCGTTACGAACGCCTGCGGAGAGAGCGATTGACATGGCGATGAACCCTTCTGGGATTTAAACTGTTTCAGGTCATGTCCTTCTGGATATGACGTTGAGACATTCATGCCGATCTCCGCTACAAACCGTAAATTGCACTGTTTGATTTGTATATGACGCTACGGAATTCTCGATATCGTTAAGTGAAGGTTAAGCTGCGTCTGTCGGCTGGCTGACAACAAAACACCGCCGCGAGAGACGCGGCGGTTGCGGGTTTTCAGCGCTTTCGTGCGGGCGTGCCGGGCAGGTATGTTTGCCGGACAGCCGTGGCGGCGTCAGGAGAACAGGCGCAGCACGGCCTGGTCAGCCTGGTTGGACAGCGTCAGAGCGGTCTGGGACAGCTGTTGGCGGGTCTGGAGGGCGAGGAGCTTCGCGCCTTCCTCATTGGTGTCGGCGAGGACGAGGTCGTCGGCGCCGGCCTTGAGCGTGGCGATCAGATCCTTCGAGAAGTCCTGACGGGTCTGGACGACGCCGAGATTGGC